>CAYMKA010000086.1:0-7555 GCA_964390935.1 uncultured bacterium | reverse complement strand
CATAAATAGACTGACAGAATGATTAAGCTCTAACAGACTCATAACAACATTACTATCAGTCACCTCAAACTCAATTAACTCAGGGGACAACCCTTTAAAATCATTGATATTCATATGCAGTTACCATTTGAAACGCCACACGGGATAACTAATTGTTTGTTGACCTGCTAATGGAAAACTGCATAGTTGTAAAATTTGCTGTTTTTTTTGTTCAGCTTTTAACGTACGTCGTGATGTAATTTCAGCAGTAGTAGTTGCTTCCTTATTTCGCAGTTGAATATGCGAACCAGGTTCTGGGTGTATTTGTAATCCCTGCACTGTCAAAGTTAGTTGACACCATGGTTTTAAATCACCCATATCAAAATAACTGTAAGGTTCATTATACAAAGCAAGGGTATCGGAGATATTCAAAACCACATGCTCAGGGCATTTTATCCAGTGATTCTCTTGTGGTAACTCAGGTTCAGAGACATATAAATAATGAGATAGTAACAAATAACCATCACCACTTTGCTGATGATCACAAAAAGGGCATTGTTGATTTTTATTGTAAATAAAGCTCATATTACAGCTGGTGTTTTGGCATCGTAGAAGCATTTGACTGACTTGTTGTAAAACATAATGCCATTCAGACATACACGGACGTTCCACAATACCTGTATGTACTCGGCTTACACCAAAACACCTTTCAAACAAGGCTATAAGTTGATGACTTAACAATGCATCTAGAGGTAACCCCACACCTGTCCATATGTTTGAATGATCATTGGTATCAAAAATCCATGGATATTCACCACGACTTGCTTGTTGTAAAGCGACATCAGGATCTTCATCTTCGACTAATATCCCAGAATTAAAAGGATGAGTGTTCGTTAAGAGTTGTAAAGCAATCACAGCAAAAGACCAACAGTCTGTATTGATGTTAATGCCTGATTCACCTCTTATTAACTCTGGTGCAGCATAGTTAGGAGTATGTAAATAATGCGTGCCATTATGTTCATGAATGGAAATATTATCTGCATCAATCAACCAAACTTGGTTATGTTCAACAGATTTAGATATAAAAATATTGTTGGGCGATAAATCACCATAGGCCATACCTCGACCATGTAGTTTAGCAAGTGTACTCGCCAACTCTTTTAAAATAAGAATACGTCGTTTAAAGCCACCTGTATTTCGATAAACATCAAGATTTAAATTGCCATCATCAGTTAGAATAGAAAATTTATCCAATGTGTTTTCTAAAGACTCTAAGCCATCCATTAACTCCATGACGTAACCAACGCGACTTTTAAGTTGAAGCATATCTAATGGGCGTGCAATATTTAAAGAATGAAGATTAGCACGCATGACTTTTCTAATTTTAATCCGTTGTCGTTCCAACTCATCATTAGACAGTGGTTTGCTAATTTTCACTACAATATTAGGATGATCAGTTGTAAATACAATCCCTTGACCACCCTCTCCTAATTTTTTCTTTAATGTATATGGTGTTTTTCTACTATCAAAAACTACTTGCGAATTCTTAGACTGTTCTACGGTATTCATATTTATATCCTATAAACTAATGCAATCGTTTTATCGTCTGTATGATGTGGTGTATCCCAGTCATGTAGATGTTCTTTCAACCATTTCTTACCAAGTCTAGGACTTTTTTTATTCAAAGACGTATACAAAGTAGGCAGTAATTTCTCTTCATTGACTAAGTCATCACTAATGCCATCCGTCATCAAGGCAACAGCATCATTAGGTTCAGTTAGTGTCACACGATCACACATCCAATCACTCATTTTCCTGGAAATCCCCAATCCTGTTGTCTCGTTGCTAAACCTCATTTCATCACTATTCTTGATACTACCGAAGCGATTGGTGTGATAAAAAATCGCACCATCGCCTAGCTGAAAGAGTCTTGTTTCACCAGTTCGCAGCCCCCATGCAAATAAGCAAGTAGCGGCCGCATCATTTGGTTTGATATTTCCCAATCTATGTAACCAATTACGATAGATTGATAAAACTAATGAACGATCAGGTTCATTAAATTTACTGCAACGAACAATATGACAAACCGATGCACAGGCCATCTGTGAACCAATATCTGCATGAACGCGAGATCCCATGCCATCGCTTACTACGGCTAACCATTGATCACGCCATATACGAACTAACACTGCATCTTGATTTTCTTGATGAAGTCGTTGATGGCGTGGCCCAGTTACAGTTGCAGCATATGCTTTAAAGCGCATATCAAAAGTTACTCAAGTCTAATTCATCATCAGGCAAACTATCGAAATCAATTTTTAGTATTTGGTTTGGCGTTGTACTACGAGAGCGACTACTAACACTCATACTAACCGCACGAAAAAATCGCATCATGTCATCACCATGTTGATGTGATTCAAATAACGGGATTTCTGGATCGTTAATAAAAGATTTCAACATTTTTTTATCGGCATCATTACCAATAGCCATAGCCATACGCGTAGCTTTTTGAGCACGATCAGATTGACTTAATTCTTCAAGAGCCATTTGCCAACCATCATTATCTGGATAACCATCAGAGACTAAGACTAAAGTCGGGCGATATGCTCTTGATGGAATACGTTCTTTATCTTCAAGCAATTGTTTGACCAAACGAAAAGCACTACCCATTGGTGTGCTACCAGATGCTATAAGCTCGTTAAGGCCTGTAATTTGATGTGCAGGAGTTAATGGAACATGTGCAATAGCACCTGCCTCACCAAACGTTACTAATGCCACTTGAATTTCGGCATTGAGGCGACTTTCTTTAGCAAACGAAACCAACATACCTCTTAACGCATGATTGAGTGCATCAATTTTTTCTCCTTCCATGCTACCACTGACATCAGCTAAAATAATGACAGGTAATGGGCGTGCGGTTTTTGCTGCAAATTGTTTCATATAAACAACCTTAAATTAGATTAAAAAGGGAGTTACAATCACATATTTTTAATGTGAATGACGGTGCTTATGATTTTCTGGACGAATGGCGCGTAAATTTTTGTTTCGATAAGTTGTAATTATTACGCTATCTACTTAAGTAAGTACTTGTATTCCTTCGATCTGATCTAAATCTTCTTCCTTATCATGAAGACGTTGGACTACTCTTTCCTGCATTACATACAATACGTCACCACGAGCATAAATTTTACGACCAAACATCAGTACTAGCTCAATCATTTGTCGAGTTATACCACGTTTATTCATACGAACCTCCGCATGCTTAGTAATATAAATACCTTCTAATACTGACGTTAAATCACTACTCATTGCAAAATCTCCAGTAGAATCCACCAAAGCTTTAGCATAACTCATGCCAAAAATTTTTCCCTTAAAAATCATATATTTGAATAAAACATAAAATTATATTTTTCAAAAATATTTAACTTATTCAAAAATATTTAATTTTTCAACCAGTTATCAAGGGTCTGAGAATTAGATAACCCTAACATCTTTGCTGCTGCACTTTTGTTACCATTATGATAATCTAAAGCTGCCCGTATGTATGCTAACTTTGTTTGTTGAACAACTTCAGGCAAATTTACAGATTCATTCAATATTATTTTATTAATAGAAACATCCGCTATAAGAGAAGTACGTTTAATCAACGCTTGTTGTAAGTGTTTTTCCGTTATTTCGTCAATCTTAGGATTCCAAACAGCTGCTCGAATTATCGTATTTTTAAGTTCACGAATATTCCCTGGCCAAGTTTGTTGCTGTAAAAAATGTTGAGCAAGACGAGAAAACCTCTTTAAAATAAAGTTAGGATAATCTCTTAAATCACGATTAGTTTCTTCGAGAAGCATTTCAGCGAGTGGTAATATATCTTCTTTACATTCATTCAATTTAGGCAAATGTATAAGACCGATAGCTAACCTATAGAATAAATCTTCGCGAAATAAACCATCATCTATCATTTTCAGCAAGTCGCGATGAGTTGCAGCAATAACTCTGACATCTATCGAAATAGGCTTAGTAGAGCCTACCCGTACAATTTCATTTTGTTGCAATACACGTAGTAGTTTTACCTGTGCGGACTGGGATAACTCCCCTAACTCATCTAAAAATAATGTACCACCATGTGCTGCCTCAAAATAACCTTTCCGCTCTTTGTCTGCGCCAGTAAATGCTCCAGACGTATGACCAAATAACTCTGCATCTATAAGTGATTCAGGAATTGCGCCACAATTAACAACAATAAGTGGCTTACTAGAGCGTGTGCTAGCTTTATGTATTGCATTAGCCAGCACTTCTTTACCTGTTCCTGTCTCTCCCTGAATAATAAGAGGAACATTACAAGGTGCTATTAATTGGGCAAGACTAACTGCCAACTTCATTGCTTCTGATTTAGCAGGAATAATCTCAAAATGGGGGTCTATTTGTAGAGTTTGACTATGTAATCGTATTAACTTTCTATCATGTTTTTCTTTCAATGAAATATGATAAGGCAAATCAATTAATTCAACACCTCGCTCTTTTGAGCTTTGAATCAAAATGGCGTCATAAACTCCTGTTCCCAACAGTAGCCATGTCGCACTCATGGCAGGCGTGCCAGATGTCATATTTAAATATAGTTTATTATTCTCATAATCTAGTTTTTTGATTAATTTATCAGCAGCTTGATAAATAAACTTATAATCAGTCGGATTTTCATTATCAGTGTCGTAGTGAATTTCTATGACAGCTTTACGATTAGATTGAGCTAAATGTTGACCCAACCAAGTTTCAAATTTTTTTGTTTGCTCATTTTTTCGATTACTAAGTAGGTGGACTTCTTGAAATTGTATGTTTGAACACGTCAAAATAGACGTAATTGCACCATATAGCTCTCCAAAATTCTTTGAAGTATCTCGTAAATCATAGTCACCAATCCATGATAGCAAAATATTTTTTTTATTCATAATTACAACTATTTTGAATATAGGGAAAGAAGATTCCTTATTCATAAATAAGGCAATTGAAGCAGCAACTATCAAATCACCGTAAGTGTTATATCACCTATTGCTACTTCGCTCATTAAGTTTTTTCCATTTTTTAATATAAACCCGATCCATGCAGAAAAACATAGTTACTACAGCAATTCATCTGGAGCTTATCGAAGTTCTTTTTGTCAATGGTTCAATAGAGTCATTGTGAACAGTAGAACTGACTATATTGTGCAAGAAATAGGAGTCATATAGTGGCTATTTAATCATATTACTTCCACTTTATAACTCGATCCTTAGGATGGATTTGTATTCGATGCAAGGAACTCAGGTCTTTGGATGCCGTTAGATAACATGATTTAGCACAAAAAGTCTCTAGAAATGGCATTGGTAATGTTTGTCGCCAATTAGCAAGCGTATCTTTCAAATTAGAATTATCCGATGTCCATCCAGCTTTGATAAGCAAATCGGTTATTTGTTGGGTATTCAATGTGTTTGTGAGTGCCCAACTATTACAGCAAGGATGTATTATAGGAGAAATAAATGTTAGTGTTGACATCAAATGAGTGCAATTCAGCCCCTGTTCAACTGTTCCTTGATTATGATTAATATAAGCACTTAAATCACGATGATCCAAATTCTCTTCGTGATTTAAGTGCTTATATTAATCATAATCAAGGAACAGTTGAACAGGGGCACTTAAATCACGATGATCCAAATTCTCTTCGTTGATAATTAGTCCGTCATAGTTTTTTTGTAAAAACTCACGGCACCGCACAATTGCCTCTTTATTATTTCCATGCGCATTCAAATAAATAAAATCTAGTTTTTGCAAATATTTCAAAGGAATAGATGTAAGATTATATCCATTTGTTCGCATTCCAACGCGACGGCCATAAGATGCAAGAATATCTATGAAGCGTACAATTAAATTGATTGGAAGTACTGTGATTTCTCCTCCCTGAAGCACATGATTATCGCTCTCACCCACACCAACTAAGGCTTGGCAGAATTTTTCTACGCCATCTGGAGTGGCTACCAATGGTGTAACACGGAAAATTTTTGAGCCATTCTTATCAAAAGGTAGGTGCGCATCATGGTCGCAATAGTCACAATGCAGGTTACAAGCATTCGTGACGTTAATTCTGACTTCAACTCGATGGTCTATGCCGAAGAGATTTTGAAATGATATATTCCCCATTTTTTATCCCTAATAGCCTGTTAGAATACTCATAGTAAAAGGCCTTGTGAGGTCAAGTGGTTGTAGATGAAATACAATAAAAATTACGTTAGTTTGTAACTTTCGACTATATGACGTCTTTTCATAAGTAATTCAAATATGCACCGTATCATACACCGATACAGAATACGATAACACATACAGTTCACAATACTTAACGATCCGCACTGTTGTATCAATCACAATTTTTCTTGGTACTTCTAATCAACATAGTTTCAATAAAGTTCTAAGTTCAATATGGTATTCCACCAGCAATAGAAACTCGTTTGAGTACCCGTCTAACACTAGGATCAAAAGACTCTCGGTAGTGGATAGTTGACTGATTGTCCCACAGTACAATATCCCCATTTTTCCAATGATGAACTTCGCGAAACTGCAAAGCTCGGATATGCTCTTGAAGCCGCGTGATGAGTGACATGCCAACTTCCACTGGGAGACCAACTATTTCTAACTCGTATGCCAAGTTCAAATATAGAATCTTTTCTTTTGTTTCAGGATGTGTTCTGACAAGTGGATGGGCAAAAGTTTCACCAGGAGGAGTGTCGACTCTACGGTCTACATATTTTGCAGAAACTGATCCGAACGGGCGATAAAAAGGATTAAATGTTATTAATCTTAAATCTTCAATAAGGTTTTTAGTTTCCATATCAAGGAGTGTATAAGCTTTTACCATATCAATCCAAACTGTGGGAGTTGGTTGCTCATCAACGTCAACAGCGTATAACAAAGAAATAGAAGATGGACAGCGCAACCATTGATGATCCGAGTGAGGCAAAACCTCCTGATGACCAAGATATGATGTGGGATACTCATCAGCACGGTTACCGATAATCACTATAGGAGAAGCATTCACGCGTTCGCTTCCTAATACAGGTGATTGATGTTCAGGAACAAATGGCTGGCCAAACCAGAGCGCAAACTCTGACAGATGATCATCCGTCATAATTTGATTAGAGAATGTGATCAAACGATGGCGGTACAACAGTTGTCGAATTTGAAGTGCATGATGAGGTGCAAGTCCAGCAGCCAAATTGACATGATGGATAGTGACTCCTAAACCGCTTTCGTTTTCGCTGTAGACAAGATTACTCATAAATTATATTAGTTGTATTAGTTCAGACATAGATACTCGGTTACTATTAAGTAACCGAGTATCTGCTTTATTCTTCCTCAAATTCAGCAGTATTAAACTTGAGTACCTTGCAGTTTTCTTTTATGGCGCGTTGCAAATTATCATCAAAACCCATCGGACTATTGGCTTGGACTTCAACCGATATAGTGACATCAACACCGAGCCGTGAGGTAAATTGCTGAATTACTTCGTCGATAATCGTAGCAAATTCCATCTTAGCTTTCACTGGGTCTAAAGAAA
>CAYMKA010000085.1:0-7642 GCA_964390935.1 uncultured bacterium | reverse complement strand
ATGGATCAATAAATAATAGTCTCTTAAGTATTGATAGACCAAATCGAAGTCATTAGATTTATTCAAAACTTTTTGATATTTTCTTTGAAGTTTTTCAAAAGGTTTTTGAGATCTTAAGTAAAAATAGGTTCCCCCGCCCACCCCTAGCCCCAACAACAACAGGCTTCCTATCACCATCAGCCCATTTGATTTTTGATTTTGAGGATCAGAGGGTGGATTTAAATCAACCACCAACCCTTGGGATTTTTGGGAAAGAACCCGAATTTTTAAAGAGCTAGGCATTTTTAAAGTTGTGTATTTTTTCAAATAGGGATCAAAATAAACAAACTCTGGATAAGAAATTAAAAATTCACCCGAATGGTCTAAAGTGACCTGGTAATTAAATATTTTTTCAGATCGAACAATTCCTTCTGAATCAATGTTTTCTTGAGGCGTCTCTGGATTAGTGCCAAAAATGTTAACGGGATCTAAATTTCCTTTTCCCCAGATTTTGACTTTAAGAACAATCGTTTCTCCTTCAAAATATTTTTGAGAAGGAATTTCAGCCCACTGCCATTCAAACTGGCCAACAGCACCTGAAAAATTTTTAGGAACAGGTCGAGGCAGTTCGTGCGCAGTAATCAGTATTTTTTCAGACTCTAATTTTTTAAGTTCTTCGTAGGGAGATTGACGGTATTCAATACGAGCGGGTTTAATCTCAAAGCGACCTCCCGTTAAAGGACTGACAATAAAAGACAGTCGATCACTCCAAAACTCGCTATTGTTTTTAATAATTTTTGTACGGGCTTGCGGACCCGTAAACTGATTTAAATTTTTAAGGCGTAAACCTGTGGCTTGGGGTGCATAAAAATTGGGCCCCTCAAAAAAACGACCCTTGTGAATAAAAAAGTAATTAAGGCCTATTTTTTCTCCCACATAAATTTCTTTATCTAAAATCCCCGTTTCTAGATAAACCGGATCAGCTGTTACCATCTCGTTAAAAAACGTAGGCAAGCTGGTAAAAGTTTGCATCACAGGACCAGCGTTGTGTCTTGGTTTAGGGACTGCCTTTGTGATCACGACTTTTAGAGCATCTGTTTTATACAAATAATTTTTAAGTTGATACTCAAAAACAGGTAAAACAAAGTCTCCTTCACGGTAAGGGCTTAGCACAAAATTTAAGCGAATCTGTCTCGACATTTGACCATTAATGACATGCACTTCTTGAGCGGTCGACTTAGCCACCACCTGAAAATCTTTTAATTCGGGTAAGCTCCATTCTTTTAATTCATTTTGACCATCATCTTCAAAAACAATGCTAAGCGTGAAGGGTTCATTAAGCGCCGTTTGATTACGATCAATTTCACTTCTAAATGAAAAAGCCCAGAGTGGCGTACAAATCAAAAAAAGAATAAATAAAGTTTTACCAGTTTTTTTCAACATTTTGTTTTCTCGGTTGAGCCTGCATATATTTAATAATATTCTGCTGTTCACTATTTTTAAAGTTATCTAAAGCTCGTTCTGCATCACTTTTCTGATTTTTATCTTTACCCTGTTTAGGTTCACCGCTTTGGGGCATCGCATCACGACGTTTTTTACGGGTTTTTAATAAAGACTCTAAATTTTTTCTGGCCGGTTCAAAACGAGGATCTATTTTAAGGGCTTCAATATAAGCTCGCTCTGCTTCAGGAATTTTATTTTGCTTGGCATAAGTATTACCCAAATTAAATAAGGCTCGCGTTTCCATCCATTTAGACAAACGGCTCGCCAAAAGCTTTTGATACAAAGCAGTCGCCGCTGAAATATCATTTGTTTTTTCAACTTGAAAAGCCCGATTAAAAACTGCCTTGGGATTTTCCCATGCATTCAGTGCACTAAAGTTAATGATAAAAATAAAAGCCATAAGACTTACAGATAAAAACTTACTTTTTACCGCAGGCAAAGAAAAAGATAAAACAAAACAGAGCAAAGCAATCAAAGTAAATATCCAATACTGTTTTTGATATTGATTAAGACTGGCTGTATCCAGAGGGGCTCGCTTAAAACTCTGCATTTCATTAACTATTGCTTCTGCCACACTTTGATAGCTTTGATTAATCACAAAAACTTTTTGCGAGGCAATATTTTTTAAAGCGCTAAGTTCTAGTCTTGTTTTAACAGGCATGCCTGATTTATCAGTCAAAACTCCTCCCGTCGTAGGAATAGTCGCCCCTCCCGTCTGACCCACTCCTACCGGGACAATTAAAATATGATTCTTGAGCGCTTTGGCTTTAAGAGAAGATAAATTGCCCTCATGATTCTCTCCATCAGTAAAATAAATAAGGACTTTTGCATTATCAGACTTTAAATCAAACATTTTTAAAGCTTCATCTAAAGCGGCCGGTAAATTAGTGCCGGGCTTTTCTTCACGGTACTCCGTCGCACCCTGCAGAAAATAACCCAGCGCATCAAAATCTCGAGTCAAAGGACAAACAGCAGTGGCGCTGCCTTCAAAAGTAACAAGACCGGCTTGATCATTAGGAAGCTTATTTAAAATTTTAGTGACCTCAGAAATACTTTTTTGAAGTCGACTGGGACCGATGTCCTGGGCCCGCATCGAATCAGAAACATCTAACGCAAAAATAACTTCCAGACCAAAAGTTTTCTGTGTATCACTTATTTTTCCATAGTGCGGACCCGCCAACGCTAAAACTAAAAAAGCCAGTCCACTAAAAAATAAACCCTCTTTAAGATATGTCAGCACAAAAGAGCGGGTGCTTTGTTTTTGGTATTGCTCTAATAACTTTTTCTTTTGAAAAAATTCATAGACAGCGATACTCAAAACAATAGGGAGCAACCATAATAGAAGAGGATAAGCCCACTTCATGGCAGAACCTCCCACACTGTTTTAATAAGCAGACGATAAACAACAATTAAAACAAAAACGGATATCAAAAACCAAAAAGGATTTTCAATCCAACGCACATTCTGAGTTTTCTCGCGTTTAATTTTTTCAAGGCGGTCAATATCATTAAAAACAGTATTCAAATCGTTTTTAGTTTCAGCTAAATAACTTTTGGCTCCAGTCATTTTGGCTATGGCGATTAAATCTTTAGGATTTAAATACGATAAATAGAGACTGCCGTCAGGGTTATATAAAAATTGTTTGCGATCACCGATGATAATAGGCACCGGGGCTCCAGTCGATTTGCCAATGCCGATGGTGTAAATTTTTATCCCAAGTTGTCTGGCCAGTTCAGCTGCTTCCAGCGGTCCCATCTCGCCCATATTATTTTCACCGTCTGTCACAAGAACAATCACTTTGCTCTTAGCATCAGAATTTTGCAGACGATTGATTGCTGAAATTAAAGCCATGCCAATAGCAGTGCCATCTCCAGCCATCCCAGTGCCGGTCGCCTCAATTAATTTTTCAATAACGTGATGATCAT
Organism: uncultured bacterium; assembly: GCA_964390935.1. Classification (GTDB taxonomy): domain Bacteria; phylum Margulisbacteria; class CAYMKA01; order CAYMKA01; family CAYMKA01; genus CAYMKA01. Next base: position 4,235 of record CAYMKA010000085.1, on the reverse strand, counting down.
AAGTTAAAGGGGCTCTTAAAAGAGAGTACGTGCCAAAAACCACATAACCAATCCGATCATCGGGTCTTTTAGATACAAAATTTTTAAGCATCTCTTTTGAGACCGTCATTCGATTGGGCAAGAAATCTTCGGCGCGCATTGAACCAGACGTGTCTTGAACCAAAACCATGTCAATGTTTTCAATAGTTGTTTTTTGTTTGATGTCAGGCCATTGAGGCTTTGCTAGCACGCAAATGAGCAAAGCCAGAATAAAAATAATCAGTAAATTTCTAAAAACAAAAATTAAATTTAACTTAAAGCTTTCGGTCTTTTGACTAGGATTTAAATTAAAAAATAAAGCCGGTCGTTTTTTAATAAAGATTAAATAAAAAGCAAGCAGTGGCAATAAAGCTAATAACCAAAGCATTTGCGGCCAGGCAAAACTCACGATTTCACCTCATGAAGCCAGTGGGTCACGCTGGCCACTGTCATTTCATAGAGAGCGTTGTCTTTTGAAGCGTTAAAATTTTTTGAGAACTTAATTTCGTCACATAAATTTAAAAATTGTTGATGAATCGTCATCTCAGGAGTGGTGAGATGACGGCTGGGTTTTTTTAAGTATTCGCTCATAAACTGTTTTAACCAAACAGAGCTATGGTGGGCTTTTTGAGCCAAGTCATCTGTTTTTTGAAGTGTCAGCCATTCGTTAAAGTATTCTTGCCAGGTTTTTGAAGGCCCTAACTGAACAACCTTTTTTTTATGTTTTTTAAACCATTGCCAACCCAAAGCGGCTAAAAGTGCCAAAAAAAGAAAAAACAAAAATATTTCAAAATAATAATGCATGGGTCCAAAAGACGGCAAAAAATCATTTTGATTTTGGTATTTTTCAATGACATTAAAAGTAATTTTTTGACCGAGAGGTTTGTCATTTTTAAAAACAGTCAGTTCCACTGGGCCTAAAGTAAAAGCAGTGACTTCAAATTGTCCCGTCCCCACTGGTTTAATCTCTACAATTCCTGCTTGATCCTTTAAAGCTAGCGCTTTTATTTCCACCGCATCTGAAGCATTCACTTCCTTGAGATTAATCAAGAGTTTTTTACCCAGAGTGGTTTGCAAATTATTTTCTAAAGGCATGTTGATTTAAAAATTCAGATAAAAGCGGCAAATAGTCATCTCTGGTCCTTAGCGCCAAGTAAGGCAAATTGATTTTTTTAAAAAACAAATCTAAATTTTGAGTTTGTTGCGGTTTCATTAAATAACTTTTATTCGATTCCAGATCATTAAACCAATATCTTTTTTTAACATTCAGTTCGCCGAATCCGCTGACAACAATCGGTAAAAATTCATAACGCAAATCTAAAGTTTTAAGCAGCGCCAAATCATTTTCAGCAACATTAAAATCCGAAATTAAAAATAACAGACATTTTTTCTTAATTGTCCTTAAAACAAAATGACATGTTTCTGTCAGAGAAGTTTGTCCTGCACACTCTTGAGACAAAAGCGTTTCGATGATCCTTAATAATTGAGACTTCGATTTTTCAGGAGGAATCACTTTTAAAACTTTATCCGAAAATAAAATAAGCCCGCAGCGGTCATGACCCGCAATGGCAGCATAGGCTAAAACCGCAGTCAGTTTTTGTGCCAGTTCTCTTTGAGTTTGCTTTAAACCAAATTGCATAGAACGCGAAACATCCACTGCCAGCCAGACACTGACTTCTCGCTCTTCTTCATATAGTCTCAAAAAAGGTTTTCCCAGACGAGCCGTCACTTTGTGATCGAGCCGTCTTAAATCGTCCCCCACCACATAAGGCCTGATTTCTTTAAAAATTTGTCCCGAACCTTTAAAAACACTTTTATAAATGCCGCTTAACTGAGTTTCATAAATTTTTTTAGCGTAAATTTCTAATTGCCTTGCTTGTTCAAGAATATTTTCAAGAACAAAAGCACTCATTAGGGGACAATAACCTGAGCTAATATTTGCTCTAAAACCCAATCTGCATTTTTAGATTCGGCCTGAGCTTGGTAGCTAAGCACTAAACGATGACGCAACACATCATAGACCATCATCTTCACATCACTAGGCGTCACATAGCCGCGGCCCTGTAAATAAGCCATGGCTTTAGCGGCTTGATACAAGGCAATACTGCCTCGTGGAGAAACGCCGTACGTAATATATTTTTTAATATTTTCTTTAGGATGACGAGTCGCCTCTATTATTTGATAAATATAATCCTTAATTTTAGGGTCCACGTGAATAGAGATAACTTCTCTTTTAATTTTTTCTAATTCGACCGGATTTAAAACTTTCTGAATTTGAGCTGAATTTATTTTTTCTTGACCATCCATGATTTGTAATTCAAAGTTTTTCTCGGGGTACTGCAATAAAATTTTCATCATAAAACGATCAACCTGTGCTTCGGGCAGCGGATAAGTGCCTTCTTGTTCTATGGGGTTTTGAGTGGCAAAGACAAAAAACGGTCGCTCCAATTTAAAAGTTTCATCACCAATCGTAATTTGATACTCCTGCATGGCCTCCAGAAGGGCTGACTGCACTTTACTGGGTGAGCGGTTAATTTCGTCGGCCAAAATCATTTGGTGAAATAAAGGGCCTTTTTTAACCTGAAATTCCATTTTGGCCGGATGATAAATAGTCGTTCCAATTAAATCGCTGGGCAGTAAATCGGGAGTAAACTGAATTCGGGCAAAAGAACAGTCCATGAGACTGGCCAGGGTTTTAACCATCAAAGTTTTAGCCAAACCGGGAACTCCTTCTAACAAAACATGACCATCAGAGATCAAAGCCACCAGTAACTTTTCAATCACAGCCTTTTGGCCGAAAATCACTTTATCGAACTCGGTATAAACATTATTCTGCCAGGTCATAAGGGTAGTTTATCTATTATTGAGAGTCCTTTGAACTGCTTTTTGTGCAACTTCGTCACTACAGATACGATTACTAGTAGATGCTTTCATTAAAAACTATTGCCCAACAGCTATCTGATGAAATTAAGTTAGATCCCTTAAATTTAGAAAAATTTGATGCTCTTTATGAACATTATTTCAGTACAAATAATGAATATGGAATGGAAGTGGTCAGACAAGGGCGGTATCAAGCTTTATTAAAAATATATCCTCAAATCAGTAAATATATTTCAGAAAAAAAATATATTCAAAAAGAATACTATGAATCAAACAAAAGGTATCAGGTAGAAGAATATTTTTTTCAGATTAAACAGGCCAGCCGTCTCAATCCATCAAAATTCTATGCTCAAATTTTAGAAACTTCAGAAAAATATTTAATTTTACAAAACAATTATTTAGAAGATATTTATATCGCATCTGATGTCGCTGCTAACAACAATATCAATCACCCGGATCATTATGAAACTTTCAGACTTCATTTTTATGTCGCCACAAAAATCTTGGTCGAAATGTCAAAATTGTTAGTTGAATTAGATATCCATATTATTAATAGAGATTATCAACAACAGTTTCAAAAGTTTTTTTCTATTCTTAAAGAGGTGAAAAAAGATTTACCTTACTCAAAACTCATTCAATTATTTATGCCAACGGATGTGACCGACAAAGAAGTAATGGATTTTCTCAAAGCAAATCCTGTCATTCGAAAATTATTAAGAAAATAAGGTCTTTATAGTTTTTTCAATTTTTAGGGCTAATTCAAAATCTTTATTTGTTATCCCACCAGCCGAATGAGTCCAAATTTCAAATTCCACCTGGTTATATTTCACTTTAAAATCAGGATGATGACCCAATTGTTCGGCCACTTTTGCCACTTTATTTAAAAAGCTCATATTGATCACAAAGTTTTTAAAAATAAATTGCTTGGTAAGTTTTTTACCATTTTTTACTTTCCATCCAGATAAAAGTTTAAGCTGTTTTTGAGTTTGAGCTTTATTTAGTTTATTCATATCTATTCGCTTCTTAATGCTTCAATCGGACTTAACTGCGAGGCTTGGCGCGCCGGCCAGATGCCAAACACTAAACCAATCAGCATCGCAAAACTTACCGACAACAAAATCGCTTCAAGTTTGATTCCTACTGGCCATGCTGCTAATTTAGCAATAATAAAAGCCACTCCTGAACCCAGTAAAATCCCGACCATTCCCCCTACAAAACCAACCACCAGAGCTTCAATCATAAATTGAAACAAGATATCAAAACTATTAGCCCCTAGAGCTTTACGCAAACCAATTTCACGAGTGCGTTCTTTTACCGAAACCAGCATGATATTCATA
>CAYMKA010000084.1:0-7709 GCA_964390935.1 uncultured bacterium | reverse complement strand
TGCTTCATGGTCATGGATCGAATCGCATGGCTTTCATGAAACAAGTATCCTATTTATATGAAGCAGGTTACCCCTTACTGCTATTTGATTTTCGAGGCAGCGGGCTTGCTCCTGGAAAATATGTTTCGATGGGGGTTCATGAAACAAAAGACATTGAAGCCATGATTAATTTTCTAGAAAAACAATATCACTTTAAGCATTTTGGAATTATATCTAACTCGATGGGAGCCAATGCAGCTTTATTAACTGCCGCCAAAGATAAACGCATCGTAGCCGTAGTTTGTGACTCGCCTTTCACTAGTTTGGTAGACGTTGTGGAGCTGCGCGGCAAAAGAGATTTTTCTTTTTTGCCTGATTGGTTTTTTAAATTAGGCTTTAAGGTGATGGAATTGAGATTAAAAATCAAAACCAGCCAAGCGGATGGAAGATTGGCACTTCAAAAAATAAACTTCCCGGTCTTTTTCATTCAAGGCACTCAAGATGATTTGGACGGCACTCGTTTTGCCAAAGAGCTTTTAAAATTCAGCCCTAAAGGATCACAACTATGGGAAGTTCCTGGTGCGCAGCATTACAAAAATTTTGAAACGAGTCCGACAGAATATAAAAAAAGAGTTCTAAGATATTTTGAAAAACAGCTAAGTTCTGACCCCTATCCGACTCACCTGCGCAAACGCGCCCTTCGGACGGTGAGCCACCTTTCCCCGCATTACGCGGAGAAAGACCTTTCTAATTAGTAAGAATTAAAACACTTTTCAGATATTGAAAATATTTCTTTCTCCACGAAGTGGGGAAAGATGCCCTTTAGGGCAGATAGGGGTCAGTGTATTCCTAATCCTGCCGCAGACATCGCCGCTTCCCAAATTCCTTCTGAGACCGTGGGATGAGGGTGAATCGTGCGGGCCAGTTCTTGTACGGTTATTTTTTTATCAACTAAAAGCGCCGCATATCCTGCCATCTCACTGACATGAGGACCAATCATTGAAACACCCAAAATCACTCCTGACTTTTGATCATAAATTAACTTCACAAAGCCTTCATTTTCGGCAATCGCTTGCATTTTTCCCAAGTGATTTAATTGAAATTTTGAAACCGCCTGACCTTCTTTAATATTTTTCTCTTTTAATCCAACGCCAGCGACTTCAGGATTGGTATACAAACAGGCTGGCACAGCACCCATCGCCTCAGATTTTATTCCTGAAATTTGATCAACCACTTTTAGTCCCTGATGAATCGAAGCATGAGCCAAAAGTTCTTTGCCAATCATATCGCCCACCGCAAAAACACCAGGTAAGGATGTTTCAAAATGGGCATCAACTTGCACTTCGCCCCTTGCGCCTAATTTAATACCCGATTTTTCAAATTCACTGTTATTAAATTGTCGTCCGGTTGCTACCAAAACCTGGTCAACTTCAATTTTTTTAGAATCAAGTGTTAAAGAAATTTTTTGAGTTTCAGAAAGATCTTGAATTTTTTGGCCCAAAATAAATTTAATTTTTTTACGCTCCAAACATTTTTGCAAAAGTTCGGCGACGTCACGGTCTTCCCCTGGCAAAATTTGCTCCGCCATTTCTATCACCGTGACTTTCACTTTCATTTCGCTTAAATACTGAGCAAATTCTAATCCGACGGCTCCGGCTCCAATCACCGCCATCGTTTCAGGCAATTGCTTTAACTGCAAAAGTTCATCTGAAGTAATGACTTTGTCTGATTTTTTAAACGGAGCGACTCGCGGTTTTGTCCCTGTCGCCAATAGAACTTTTTTGGCTTGAACTGGCAATACTTCTGAACCTGTTTCAACACCTAATTTAATTAAATCTGAAGTTTTTTCTATGATTTTGCCCCACCCTAGGTAAGCGTCAATTTTGTTTTCTTTAATTAAATTTTCAATTGCCATGCTTAAGCGTTTGACCACACGGTTTTTGCGATCGCCATCGCCATCGTGCAGTAAAGATTTTGTCGGAATACAGCCCCAGTGCAAACAATTTCCGCCAGCTTCTCCATGGTAAATAATGGCCGTTTTAAGACCGCGTTTTGCAGCAGCAACAGCGCTTACATAACCTCCGGGACCAGCACCAATCACCACTAAGTCGTAAATCATGAGAGTAACTTTATATAGGGCTTGGCCAGTTTGACCAGCGGCAAATATTGGCCGTAAAGGGTTTTGAGCAATTGTTCTCGAATCGACTCTAAAGTTTGAGTGTCTTGAGAAATAACCTTTAGTTTTTCTTTTAACTTTTCATGAATTAAAAAATCAATAAATTTTTCTCGACGCTGCGACAATTGCAAAAGCACTTTCACACGGGGCATCAAATCAGAAAGTTGCTGACTGGTTTGAGATAAATATGATTTCACATCATGCGTGCGTGTATTTTTAATTTGAAATTCGATGCCTTCGGGTAAAAAACTAGCCACATAACTAATCAGAGCCTGAAGTTCTGAAACCGGTAAAGCACTGATCGCAATCAGTAATAAATCCAGACCAATTTTTTCATCGGTCAGTAATTCTTTTAAACGTACAGGACTAATGGTAATTTGATTTAAAAAATCTTTTTCAATTTCAAAACGGGCCAATTCCCCACGAAACAGAACTTTCAACTCTTCAAAACTTCTAACCCATTTTTTAAAATCAGCTGTCATTTCAGACAATGATTTAGCAGACTCTTTTTTGCCTTTCATAAAATAAGTTAAAAGCATCCAGAGGCCCGTTAAAATAACCGATTCCTCTTTAGAATCTAATTTTTGAAATTCAAATTTTGACAGTTTTTGTTGAACTTTTTTTTGTTTAGAGACATCTGACCAAAATTTTTCATTCTCACTAAAAACTTGGAAAGTCAGATAAGAAAATAATGGATCGCTAAGCGTTACAGTCTCTGTCATTGTTTGTTAATAAATCATCTGCATCTGATTCATTTTGGCTTTAAGCTCTGGCAAAATTCCAGAATCAGGGATTCCTAAAACTTGTTTAACGCCTTGTCTGACGGGTCCCATAAAAGGATCAGCGGCTTCGGTGTAACGCACAAATTGATATTCTTTTAAATGTTTACGGTCGATTACTTCTTGAATGGCATCCGAGTAAGTTCCCAGTTTATCAATGAGACCCAGCTCCATGGCTTGTTTGCCAGAATAAACCTGACCGCCGGCAATTTTTCTAATCTCTTCGGGTTTTTTACCACGGCCTTTTGCGACAGCGTCAATAAACTGATCATAAGTTTCACTCATTAAATCTTCGACCATTTTTAATTCTTCAGGTTTAGGAGTACGGTGAGTGTCAAACATATCGAGATAGGCGCCACTTTTAATTTGAGTGTAATCAATTCCAAAAATTTGGTTAAATTTTTCATAAGATGGAAACATGCCAATGACGCCGATACTGCCGGCGAGAGTTCCAGAATTACCAATAATGACATCAGCGGCAGAAGCAATATAGTAGCCACCCGAAGCAGCTAAGTTGCCAAGACTGGCTACGACTAATTTTCCTTTTTCTTTAACCTTCATTACTTTTTGATAAATCTGATCGGACGCAATCGCCGAACCTCCCGGAGAGTTAATGCGTAAAATAATGGCTTTCACTTGATCATCATTCATCGCCTGCGAAAGCTGTTTTACAATCGTTTCAGAGCCCAAGCTTTTTCCGCCAAATAAAAAGTTAGAACCTGAACTCCCCTGCACAATTTCGCCATCAATATCGATAATCGCAATACGATTGTTAAACGGTAAAAAATAAGAGAAATCGCCTTGTTCATAATCGTTCCGATAAACGGCTAAAGGTAAAATTCTGCCGCGAACTGCCGCCGGATTATTGGTATCAATCGAATCATCAATGTGTTTTAACAGATCTTCGTAATAACCAATTTCGTTGACTAGCTTCCATTCTTTGGCTTTCGTTGCCGAAACCAATTGTCCTTCTTTTAATTGATCCAGCGTTTCACTTTTCACTAAACGATTATTGTCTTCATTATCTTTTTTAATATCTGCAATCATCATTTGATACAAGTCGTTTACGACATGACTTAATTGCGCTTCTTGTTCCGGAGTCATTTTTTTACTAAAAGGATTGGTGGCATCTTTGTACTGACCTTGTTTTACCACATGCCAGCTAATGCCTACTTTTTCATACAACTGAGTAATGCGTTGAACCGTTAACTTCAAACCTAGGAGCCCCACCGCGCCACCCGGAGGCAACATAATGTAATCAGCAACAGACGCTAAATAATAACCATTTCCTAACGCTTCACTTTCTAAATAAATATAAATCTTTTTACCGCTGGCTTTAAAATCGAGTAATTCTTTTCTAATTTCCTGCACAATCGCAACAGTGCCAAGACCCGTATCAAGTCCTCCTAGTCTAATAATAATGCCTTCCACATGATCATCTTTTTTAGCATTACGCAATAATTCTAAAATCGGATCAACACCCTGAACATTGCCGCCTAAAAGGGATGCAGTCGATTGACCAGAGGTCAGCGCTCCGGACAAAGATAATTCCACAAATTCTTTTTGGCGAAATAAAAAGTTTTGCCTTTGACTGGGGTCAATCGGATCACGATCTAGTCCAAATTTAAAACCTAAATAATAAAGCGGCTTCACATCAAACTCAGTGGCATATTCCACAGCAGCAAACGGTAAATACAAGCTAATTCCCGCAGTGGCATGACCACGGGTGTGACCGGTGCGCAGTTGTAACCCTTTGGCCATTTCATACTCTAGTCCCAGATGCACCCAAGAGCCTGATCCGCCCGAAGTTGCAGTATTTTGAAATTCTAAATCACTGGCCAGCGTTACACTGCCCATCGTTAAAGCGTTTCCAATTCTAAAACCCGGCTGCAAAGGAGATATGTCTGATCCCACAAAATTTTGTGCCAAAAAACCCAGTGACCAATAACGAGTCATTTGCATTTTCAAACCAATATCGGTGGTCCAGCCAGTCTGCTGAGGAAGCATTAAATTAAAATTTTTAATCCCTAAACCCAGACTCGCCCCATTTTTAAAGGAGCCTGCAAAACTTAGCCCTGTAAAATAACCAGAACTCCCTGTTAAATCGCTGACGCGACGATCGTAATAACTAATGGAACCAAAGTTAATGACATGAACATAATCAATTCCAGCCTTTGCTCTGCCCGTATCTTGATCAATAAATAAAAGTTGGGTTCCCGGCGAAGCAAGACCTGCCGGATTATAAAAAGTCGCTGACGCGTCCGACGCGACGGCCGTAAAGGCATTCCCCATTCCGTGGGGACGCACCCCATAGGGAGTTAACAGCAACTGTTCCAAAATAGCAGCCTGGGCCTGTACACCCCAGATTGTTAGAGCTAAAAACAAAATTAAAAAATTAAAGACTTTAAGCGCAATTTTCATTGAATCAGAATCTTATCATTAAAATTTTAGAACATTCTGGGAAATAATTTTTTAAACATAGAAATTTGTCTGGATGTAACACCAAAAGTAATTTTGTGAATAAAGCTCAGATTGGGTATCATGTTCCTATGGGTCATTACGGATTTTTTGAAGACGCTTACAGCTCTCATTTTTCAACGCTTACTCCGGCACGAGCTTTATATGAATTAAGACTGGGTAGCGGAAGCCTCCTAGAAAAATGTACTTGGTATTATGGCAAAAGACCTGCCGTGCTTTTAGCCAGAGAAGCGATTCAAAAATACTTAAATCAAAATACCAAAGTCCCTAGCAGTAAAGAGACCAAAGAAAAAGTTTTATTGATTAATGGTCGGTTCGTTTTTAATGAAAAAATTTTAAAAAAACTGCCCTTAAAAGGTGAAGATGAAATTTTTTTAGACTCTCAAAAAACTATTTTGGCAGTGCGTTTAAACTTAAGCGAAATTAATTTACAAAGTGCTTTTGATATTAACCAAGCTGTTCAATCGATTTCTAAAAAAACAGTGCTCTCAGAGGCTGACAGCATTTTGTATCCCTTTGATTTAGTTGCCCAGCACCTTAAAAACTTTAATGAAGATTTAGCTTTCTATATTAAAGCTAATCAATTAAAAGCCAAAAGCAAAGGCTTATACACTAAATCAAAATTACCAAAACAAGTGGAAGTGGATACCAGCGAAGGCCCCATTGTCATTGAAGAAAACGTTTCTTTTGAGCCGTTTGTATTTCTCAAAGGACCGCTTTTTATTGGCAAGGACTCTCAAATTAAATCTTTTTCTAGAATTTTAGGTTCTAGCTTAGGGCCTGTCACACGTGTTTGCGGAGAAATTTCGGCTAGTATTTTTGACGGTTATAGCAATAAACAACATGAGGGTTTTGTGGGCAGCAGCTACATTGGACGCTGGGTCAACTTAGGAGCCGCCACTACCATTTCAAATTTAAAAAATAACTATCATCCTATTTCTATTTTTGTGCATGGCCAAAAAATTAATTCGGGAATGCAATTCTTAGGGGCCATGATTGGCGATCATGTTAAAACAGGAATCAATACTTCTATTAAATGCGGCAGCGTGTATGGCTTTGGTTCGATGATTGCGCCGGCCAAACGGGAACCTAAATTTGTACCGCCTTTTTCTTTTATCGATGACGAAAGTCATGCCGTCTATGACTTTAATAAGTTTGTTGAGGCTGTCGAACTCACCTATTCACGCCGCAAACACAAACTCACCTCAGCCGAAAAAGACTTATTTTTCCATATTTATCAAAAGGTGATTGGGGAGTAATCTTGGGTTGTGAAAAACAACTCAATTGTAAACCTGCTGGTTTTTGAAGACACTCTCGACAAGGGACTCCGCCCCTTCTCTGATAACCGTCCCTATTTTGATTTTCAGCTGGGTGCTCAAACTTTACTGCAAAAAATGCTTTTGCATTTTCAAGGCATGAATTTGAATTTACATGTCAGACCTCATTTAAAAGATATCACCAAACAAAATCATCCAGGACTCATGGTCAATGTCCTTAACGCCTCTTTAGATAGTTTATTTTTAAACGGCCGTATTTTAATTGATGAAAATTTAGTCAGTGAAATAAAAAAACTAGAACGCAAAACCATGTTACTCAGTGATCAAGGAGAAATCATTGCTGCCTGGCTGGGCCACCACGAAATTACTCTCATTCAAGATTTATTACAGAATGCCATAGACTCTGAAAAAATGATTTCTCTTTTAAAAAATGAAATCCCCATGCGCAAAACCAAAGCGCATTTTATTTCACATTTACTGCAATTTCAGGATTGGTTTAACGTTCAGTTGGAAAAAGACATGAATCAAAAAGCTGAAGGCGGATACTTACGGGCCGAGATCAGCACCAAAGCCGAACTGATTGCCGAGCACCGCATTACCGCTCACGAAGAAACTCAAATTTCCGCTTTTGCATTTTTAGACGCCAGTCGTGGCCCCATCTATATAGAAAATAATGTCACCATCCGTCCTTACAGCCAAATTATTGGCCCGGTTTATTTAGGTGCTGGCACGGTGGTTGAAGGTGGTCTAATTGAAAATAGTTGTATCGGCAAAAATTCTAAAATCAAAGGTCGTATCTATAATAGTGTTTTATACGGACACCACTTTATTGATTGGCAATCTGAAATTGAAGATTGTTTTTTAGGAGTTTACGCTGAAGTGGCTGAGAGCGCTAAAAAGAAGAAAATCATTATTTTGGACTACGAACCTTTCTTAAAAGGCAAAAAACCGAACCCTTTAACTCCCGTTGAAGAGCAACTTCTAAAAAAATAACGCCTAATTTTTAGGGCACTTCATACA
>CAYMKA010000083.1:0-7853 GCA_964390935.1 uncultured bacterium | reverse complement strand
TAGCTCCGGCTTGAGACAATCGAAATTGAATATATTTTTTTAGCTGAAATAAATTTAAAGGTTCCAAATGTTCTTTGACATACATTCTATTGCGAATAGAAGCATAAGATTCATGTTGTAATCTGCGCATAAAAAAATCTTCAGCAAAGAGTAGGCAGGTTGTTAGTTTCATTTCGGGAACTTCAATATTGCTGATGGTGCGAAGACTATGCAGTGAGCCAGAATCTAAAAAATGCGCTTCGTCAATTAAAATAACAAGTCTTTTTCCCTTTTGATAGAGAGCAATCACTTCTTCATGGAGGGCTCGGAGTAAGTTGAAAACGTTATTTGATTCTTTAACTTTTTCTCCGTGTCCCAGTTCTAATAAAATATCTTGAACCAGAGCCGTCTTGGTCATCCCGGGGGTGACCAAAACCAAGATGGTTTGATATTTGTCTGGATTAAGTGATGTTAAAAGCAGTTGAGTGATTAAAGTTTTGCCTGTTCCAGAAGTTCCACTAAGAAGGCCTAGGGAAATATTTTGTTCCACTGAGAGTTTGAGCTTTTGAAAGACATGACTATGTTGTTCTGTGTTTAAAAAATACTTTAAATTAATTGAATCAGAGAAAGGGTTTTCAGAAAGTTCAAAAAAATCTAAAAACTCAGCGGTATCTACTTTTTTTTGACGAGGGTTGACCTTAGCATTGCCCTTAGGTTTTTCCTGTGAAGACAAGAAAAAGTGTGAAATTTCGTCTAATTGTTTAAGTTTTTCTGAATCGCTTGCCAAGGGTTGTTCCTTTAAAAGCGATTATGCGCCACCTTAAATCCTGCTGTCAATTAGAACTGGACATTAACCTATTAAATTCTCACCGAGCTCCTGGTTGTATTCACTGAGCTTATTTACATATTCTGTAATTTGTTTGAAAAGTTGATCCAAATCCTCATCGAGAGATTGAACTTCTGAAAGAATGGGTTTTGGTTTATTGTTTGTTGGCAAAGAAGATGCTGGAAGGAGGGGAAGATTTTTTAATAATTCGATCTGACTGCCAAATTGAGTAGGTTTTAGAGGGGCTATTTCTTCATTATCCAAATCCTTTAAGTCGTAGAAAATCTGCATGGCCTCACTAAGACCTGCCATTGAATATTCTATAAGTTCAATGGAACTGAGTTCCCGGTGCATGTGAGCCCGTTCTAAGGTCGTAAATTGACTAAGCAAATGCACCAATTTTTTGATTTTTTCTTCTTTAACTGCGTTATGAATCAATTCGAGAGTTCTATCAAAATCATTCATGATCTAGTCTGCCCTAAATGTTCTGCCAAACACATCGAAAAAAACTGTTTTATTTTTAGGAGTTGGGGTATCCTTTTTAAATGTCACCCGTGACGACTAAAAAACCAGAAATTCATGAATCGTGGCTTAAGTTTCTAGAGCCTGAATTTTCTAAAGAATACATGAAAAAATTAAAATTATTTTTACAGGAAGAAAAAAAGACTCAAAAAATTTATCCGCCTGGAAATTTAATTTTTAATGCCCTCAATTTAACGCCTTTTGATCAAGTCAAAGTGGTGATTATTGGCCAAGATCCTTATCATAATCAGGGTCAGGCTCATGGTTTATCTTTTTCGGTGCCGCGGGGGGTCAAAGCACCGCCGTCGCTAGTTAATATTTATAAAGAATTAAAAGCTGATTTGGACATTCCAATAGCCAGTCATGGCTTTTTAGAAAGCTGGGCCAAGCAGGGGGTTTTAATGCTTAATGCCGTTTTGACGGTTCGTGAAAATCAGCCCGGCTCTCACGCAAATCACGGTTGGGAAGAATTTACAGATGCTGTCATTAAGAGCGTTGCTGAAAATAAAGAAAATGTTGTTTTTGTATTGTGGGGAAACTACGCGCTCAAAAAAGCTGAGAAAATTAATATCGAGAAGCACTTGGTGATTAAATCTGCCCATCCGTCACCTTTTTCAGCTCATAGCGGATTCTTTGGAACCAATCCCTTTTCTAAAATTAACAAATATCTCATTAATACGGGTCAAATCCCTATCGATTGGAAGCTGCCTGAATAGACTTTAAATCTTTTTGATCCGTTTAAATCTTATGGCCGATATCATCTTATGCAGCCGATATCGCCATCGCTTCACTCAAAGCTAATGGATCTTTATAAGGGCCGCATTAAAGAAGATCCGGTTCAAATTCCTTATGCCAGAGTTAGTTATATTGACCTAAACCAGAACGGTAAACGAGATTTAGGAGAAGAGTTGGTTTATAACCAAAAAGCCGAGCAGCTCTTAAAACATATTGTCTTTAGAGAAAATGATTTACTGCAGTTGGAGAAAGTCAGTGATTTAATTTTCTCTGAAAATAAAAAAACTCAAGATTTTTTGAATCAAATGGAAGCCTATTTAGTTGCTCGAAGGGCCTTATTAGTTAGTAATGTGGATTCAAAAAAAATTCCAGATTATTTTTATAAACTCGAGGATTTTTATTATTCTTATTTAAAATATCTTCAAGAAAATAAACTAAAACCTAATGCCTTAAAACAAAACTTAATTTATATACATCAATATTTATGGGGAAATGGCGGAAATCGTTCTGAGGAAACTATTCATCGTTTTGATGTTGTTATCGATAATCAGTTAAGATATTTTAAAGATCATAGAGTCAAAGTGGGGAATTGTTCTGGCTTAGCGGCTTTGCATACTGTATTAGCCTTAAGGAGAGGAATCCCTGTTAAATTCGTAACTATTAATGATATTTCAATAATTAGAAATGGTAAAAAAGATCTTACAAATCATATATTTAGTCAGTTTGAAGACATAATTGTAGAACATACAAATTTTTCTGGAACAAACACACATCAGTTTTCAACAAAACAAATTCATTCAGTAAATGCTTTGATTTTGGGTTTAGCAAAAAATACCTGGCAAGAATATAAAAAACTTAATAACAAATCTATGGAAATTCAGTTTTTACAAAAAAGTGTTTTGCTAGATCCTGAAGATATCGATTTGTACAACGAACTCGCAACCGCCTATTTACATAACGGTAAAACAGAAGATGCAATCTTTTGGTATCAAAAAGGGATAATAGTTAATCCATTAAACGATAATATTTTACATAACCTAGGTGTCTCATATATTTTAAAAAAAGACTTTGTCGGAGCGATAAAATATATTAAATTTGCAATTCAAGTTAATTCTAAAGAAGCTGTTTTTTATAGTAACCTAGGATTTGCCTATGAAAACATCAATAAATTCCAAGAAGCTTATGATAATTATCGAGAAGCATTAAAACTTAATCCTAAACTTGATACTGCGATTAACAATATGAATCGTTTAAAACAAAAAGTGAAAATAGTAAGTAGAAAGTAAAGAATTTACACAATATTTTTAAAGGCTAACTCCCATTGAAAATAGTTTAGAGCGGCCTAAATCTTCATTTTCGACTTCTGCGTAATCTAAAGTGAAACCACTGTACTCAAAACCTATTCCATAAGTCAGACTTTTGTTTTGTAAACCCGAACGTATTTTTAATAACTGAGGAAAAATTTCGTATTCTGTTCCTACAAACTGATTGCTTTGATTTTTTTCATTTTGATCATAGGCAAGACTGATAATTAATTGTCGATCAATAATTCCTAAACCAAATGCTGTTCCAAAAGAATATCTCTTGGCCATGGTCGCCAAGGTGCCTGTGTTCCATTTAATAGGAGTGCCATTTAAGTTATAAATAACTGCTCCAAAATTAATAAATGTTTTATCTCCTAAATCAAACTTCTGAAGCAGCCCTAAGTCGATACCCATTCCACTAGCGGTTCCATAACTCAAATCATACTGATAATTTTTAATGTTGATTCCAAAGGCAAGTTGGTTGCTGATGACAAAGGAAGAATAGTTCAAAGCAATATTTTGTTTGCTAGTGTTAAAGCTTCCTATTTGCACGTTTTGTCCGTCCTGAAAATCTGTTATAGGTACACCTGAGACTTGATCTCGGATATAGCCTAAAGCTAGGCTGAAATCGGTACCTATTTCTTTCCAAGATAAGAAGGCTTGGGTATTTTCTACTGCATTAAAATTTTTATTGCTGTTTGTTTTTAATCTTAATCCTTGGCTAGAAAAAATATTTCCGGCAGGATTAAAGTACATGCCATCGACTTCTCCAGGAATAGCAGTATAAGCGTACCCAAGACCGGCAGCGCGAACACTGCCTTGGTATTCAGTAAAATCGACCTGATTATTTGCTCCAAAACAATTTATACTTTGAAACAAGGTAACTATAACTAAAATTAATTTATAGTTTTTCATTATTTAACAACCACCAGTTTCCCTTGGGCTCTTACTGTTTCTCCACGGGTACTTTTTGCAATGACGGTATATAAATAAACATCGTTGGCTAAATAATCACCCCATGTGTCTCGGACATCCCAGGGGACTTCGTTATATCCAACAAGAGCTGGTCCGGCGTTAATTTCTTTAACAAGACGACCTGTTGTGCTGTAAACGCGAATAATAATTTGATCAGCAGTCTGACTGAGTTGAAAAGATAATTTGGTCGAGGCTCCTTTCAGAATGGGGTTTGGATAATTAAGTGGGTTTTCGACAGCAAAAGATTTTAAATGTTTCACTTCTATTGTTTTAATGCTGGTGTTTCCGGCCAAATCTTTACATTCAATTGAAATAAGGTGTCTACCTTCAGGAAGATAGGCCCCAGTGATATTAGGAATGGATGCAATGAGCGTGCCTTCACGTCCGTACTGGTCTTTAAATTGGAAATAATTGCTTGGGACAACGAACTGTTTGCTATCAACACTGAGCTTGAAGCTCGAAGGATCGATAGCGGTGTCGTTATCAATTAAGTTTGCAGTAATAACCAAGTTTTCTGGAACAAGATTATTATTTGCTAATCTTTCAAATTTTATTTGAGGGCCATTGTGATCAGAAAATAAAGTTACCCCAGGTAAAGTTTGAACATAGTAACCTAATTGAGTTTGATCAAAAATAATTTTATTGGCTGATACACTTGCGCCTGTAACCGGCATCCAATGCATTCCGTCAAACCTAAAAATTTTAATTTGTGATGCAGTTAAATTGTATTGTTGAGGAAGAGTATTGTTATATTCAAATGCTATTGAAAGTGGAGATAAAATATTGCGCGGGTACGCAACTTCTGCACGATAGTAATCTGAGATGGGATTAAATCCAGAATAAGCAAAAATGGGATGATAGTTTTTAGATTTCAAATGATGAACAACATAATGATTTTCTTTTGTGTCTGAATTACTTGGGATCGTTAACTCTAATTGATCCTGTATTAAAATTTCGTTAACTGTAGAAAAAACTGTTTTAAAAACTGCGTCGGCCTCAGTATAAATGGCTTTTTCATTAATGCTGATAGATTGGTTGTATGCAATGTCAGTCGCTTTTATCGAATAGTATAAAAACTGATCTCGAACTGGTTTTTTGACCAGATACTGAGGAGTAGGTTTTAATTCGATTTCTTTAGCCAATTCCGAAAGTGATTTTCTTAAGAAAAGCGAATAGCCAAGTAAACTATTATCGGAGACCAAGTCACTTTCAATAAATAATTGATCAAAAGCGTGAGTGATTTTTAAATTTTCTGGAGTATCGGGAGCTGTGACATCTAAGTTAAAACTTCCAGTGACATCTACTGAATTCAATCCTTTATCGAAAACAATCGATTCATAAGAATATTTAATATCTGTATTAATAGAAGGAGCAAATTTAAATATAAAAGGTGTCTTGGTGACGATTTCTTCATAAATGACATTTCCAGAAATGTCTTTTATAGACAAAGAAATTTTATTGATAGGCTCACTGGTTACTAAATTAATATTGAAAGAACTATTCATAGGGTTAAATGCTTTGAGAGTCCTGTTTTCTAAAATTTCAGGTGGACGACGATCTAAAGTAATCTTTCCTTCGAAAGGTAAGCTGGTATTGCCACTCTCATCAATCATAAAGAGCGAATAACTATAATCACCGTCTGGATCTCCTTCGTTGAATGGCCATTCCATTTTATTTATCTCAAAAGGTGAGCCTTCTAAGAATTGAGTATCAATTAGTTTGCCGCTACTATTAAAACGATTTAAACCAATTTTTCCGTATTCAGTGATTTCAATATTAAAAATAACTGTGTTCTTTGTTGAATTGTGATTAATAAAATCTGGTGTGATGTTCGCTGAAACTATTGCTGGTGCTGATTGATCAAACCCAACGAGTAAATGTGCTATCGCTCTATTTTTGGCAACGCTACTAACATCATATGTTGCAAAAATATGATTTTGAGTGATTCCCAAAGGAAGTTTTAAAGAGTATTGATAATTTCCTTGGCTATCAGTTTGAGTCGAAAAACTTTGAAAAGGGCTTCCTTTTAAAATATATTCTTCTTTAGCTTCTATAATTTTTTTACTTAACATTGTGTAATCGATTGCTTTCATTGGTCTAAAGCTATGATAGTTATTGGTTAAAGTATCTGTGTTGATTTCAGATAAGAAAATAATATTTCTAGTGCTAAAACTATTGCCATCATCAAATAATTTAGGATCGATAAGAACAATATTTGTTGTGGTTTGAGTTGTCCCGTTTCCATCAATATAAGTAAACGTAATAGAAGTTGTGACTGGTGTTGTTTCATTGAAAATACTTTGATCTAAAATATAATTGATGGCTTTATTGAGACGATCAATTTGTTTTTGTTGAAGTGTCTCGTATTCAATTTGCCATTGTGCTTCGAGTAATTGTTCTGTTTGTAAATTTTCATTGTTAAATAATTTTTCATCATCTCTTTGCTTTTGAATTAATGTTTTTTCATCAGCACTGAGATAATTTAAATAATCAACACCTGGTTTTCGTGACTTTAATACAAAATCAGCTAGGGTGGTGATTTTTTCGATAGATGTTACTTTTTTAATATCTCTATCTCCAAAGACTTCGTCGTCATCTAAATAAATAATAATTTTGCGGTTAGGTTCAGCTTTTCCATAAATTTGAATTTGATCAGTGCGTACATTTTTTTGAGAAGCATGGAGAGTTGGCTTTGGATAAATTTCACCGTCGAGAAGAGCATAAGGAGAAAAATGATCTAATTTGGCCGTAATTAAATAACGATCCGCACTAGGGCTCCAACTATGAACGTTGTCTGCTAAATCTAGTCCACCGCTCTCGTTAATGTAGTAAACATTTAACTTCTTAACATCTATTCCCATACTTGATAGTTCTTGGATATCACCCAGAGAATATTGGAATACTAAGGTGGGTCTGGTATCTTCGGTATTATTTGAACCATTGGTAAAAGTTGAACCATGGGGCAAAATTTCTGCAATAGGTCCAATGGATTGAATATCCGGTAAGGTTTCTAGTTTTAAGTCTTTTAAATCAACAGGAGTCACTGAAACGAAAGTATCCTGGCTAAAAGATCTAGGATGAAAGTGAACAATAGCTCGTTTATAAGGTGATTGGACGCTTAAATTAGCTGTCACGGGCTCATTAGGCCTAATAAGCTGACCGATATAAATGTCTTTGGTTTGGGTCGTTATTTGGTTATTTTCTGATACTCTTAGTGCGATAGTGACTTTGCCACTTAATCTAGATACATTCCAATATCCCAATAATCCCTGGGTGGCTGTATTTCCAGTATTAATTGTTTGCCAGGTCTGTCCATCAAAATAGAGTAACTCATACGGGCCTGAGGCCTTTCCTTCTATTCTGATAAAACGCTTTTCAACTGCATCGAGTTTTAATTTCACTTTAAATTGATTATTAATAATAGATGTAGGGTCTTGATTAAGTTGGGTGACAACAAGAGACGTGTTGGGAGAACCTGTGATGTCATAAATTTGAATTTGCCAAGGTTCGTA
>CAYMKA010000082.1:0-7933 GCA_964390935.1 uncultured bacterium | reverse complement strand
AGTGCATGTTCGTGAGTATGGCAAAAAAGTAGAGAAGCCAGACAATACGGCAGCTTATGAAAAAATGCGCACGCAGTTGTTGAAGCAAAAATTTGTTTCAAGTTTTTCGCCCGACGTTAAAAAAATTATTGTTGAAAATCTTTTGCCCGAACTAATTGAAGAAGGTTTTACAGAAGATGAGCTTTTTGCGCTCGAAAAAGAAGAAATAAAATATCATTTTTATCAAACCTTGGTCGATTTGGTTAAACATAATGAAATTAAAGTACGACAAGAAAAAATTGAACTGGCTCAGTATGCTCTTTTGAGTAAGTTTCAACCGGGCAAAGTTCCCTTTGGTCAAAAATAATTTAAGAAAGGAAATAAAAATGATGTTTCTTAAAAAAATTGTGAAAGGTGTCGATAACAAAACCAATGCAGTTGTTCCTTATCAAGCAGCCGATACACCTGTAACTACCGAAGATTATTTAGCGGCCAAAGATTGGTTTGAAAGAAATGGCTTTGAAAGAAATGTTTCTAGATCGTCAGACGGTTACGGTGATCTAGGGACTCCGCCCCTTTTACATTATGCCCCTAATGGAGTCGTTCATAAAAAAATCAAAGGCAAGATTACGCGCCCTTAAGCAAGTCAAATAAATAAATTTGGCTTTCAATCGTTTTATAAAAATCTCCGAGATGTAGTGATTCGTTTTCGCTGTGTGCGTTCGTGTAAGGATCTTCGACTCCCAAAAGTAAAACGGGCACACCGCCCAGTGCTTTAGAAAAAGGCTCAGTGAATGGAATGGAAGCACCACAACCAATAAAAGCGGTTTCATGTTTGAAACCTTTTTTGAGTGCGGCGGCGGCGGTTTTAAAAATGGGGTGGGAAATATCAGTGCTCCAATGATTGCCTATTGAGTCGGGAGTGATTTTGACTTCCACTCCCCAGGGTGTAAGTTCTTTTATTTTTTTAACCATTAAGGCATAAGCTTTTTTATTATTCATATTCGGCACGGTGCGAAGACCAATGCGTGTCCAAGCACTGTCCATTAAAACGTTACCGGCAATTTTTCGGCCGCCCGCTTCGATGGCATTAATGACAAGTGAAGGTCGTCTCCATAATTTTTGTAATAATTCGGATCCATTTTTGCCTGATAATTTTGCACTGCCTAAAACTTGGGCCTGCTTTTTCAAAAGAGCGGGTGAGAATTTTAAAGAAGCTAAAGATTTTTTTTCGAGTGACGATAAAGGTTTCACCATTTTTTTTATAGCCGGAATATTAATTTCGCCATTTTCATCGGTGAGTCCCGCTAAAATTTTTGAAAGTGCCATGACAGGGTCAGGAATGGGTCCGCCCCAGAGTCCTGAATGCAACGGATGATCCATGACTTTAGTTTCGATTTGCAATGCAATCAGTCCACGCAGCGAGGTCGTCAGTGATGGCACGCCAGTATCAAAGTTAGCGGCATCAGCCAAAATCATGGCGTCAGCCTGCAACATTTTTTTATGCTTCTTTAAGAAATCTAAAAGGTGTTCAGAACCCACTTCTTCTTCACCTTCAATAATCACTTTAATGTTAATGGGCAATTTGCCACTGGTTTTTAAATAGCTGGCGATGCTGGCCAAATGCAAAATAATGCCGCCTTTATCATCAGCAGCCCCGCGTCCATATAGCCGGCCATTTTTAATCGTGGGTTTAAAAGGAGGGGTTTTCCATAATTCTTCACGCATGGGGGGCTGCACATCATGATGCGCATATAAAAGAAGGGTGGGGGCTTTAGGTCCGGCATTTAACCAATCACCGTAAACATAAGGGGGAGCTTTTTTTATTTTTAATGTTTTAATGTTTTCCAGTCCTGCTTTTTTCATCAGCTCTGCCGTTTTTTTGGCAGAAGCTTCTAGAGTTTTACGGGAGTACCCGTCAAAACTAATGCTGGGAATTTCAACAAGTTCATAAAGCTGTTTTAAAAACTGGTTTTTGTTTTTTTGAAAATAATTTAGGGCTTGTTTTGCATTACTCATCGCCTGATTTAGTCTAAAGTAATTCTTTGATATTTTTTAGAAGGAACGCTCATAGCGCTTTGGGTGATTTGGTATTCGGTTAAATTTTCAATGGCCCGATTTCTGAAGAAATAAATAAGTATTCCGATTAAATATAAAACCAATAAGCCAATGTAATATGGCCAGTGATATTTAAGATTCACTAGACCAAAACGATAACCATCCGCATAAGGATCAAAGAAAAAAGAATAATGGTTATAGGCCCAAACAATGAGTTCAGTGGCGCCGGCAAAATAAATAAAAGAAACTAAGATTCCGGCGATTAATATTTTTTTATGAAGATGATTGAGGGCGAGTATTAAAAATACGAAATAGAGGGGTAAGGGAAGCACTAAAAAGACTTTTAAAATCATTTTTAGCTCTAGTGCTTGATGAAGGCTGACAAAATCCATGGGGTTATTTTTCCACCTTATTTTTTTTCTGGAAAGACGCCTTGTAAAGCATCTTTGGCAATATTTTTTACTTCTGTTGAAAAATCACTACCCATGATCCAGGATAAATAATCCGGCTGCTGGGTTCGCATTTCTCGAAGTGATCGTCCGCGGTGTTTACCAAAATTAATCACGGCTTCTCCGTTACGCCAAATAAAACGGCGAGTTTTATCGACAAAACGATCATCGACCGGATTACAAAAAGCACTGAGCTCCTGAGTTGTTTTAGGCAGGTCACTGTATTTATTTAACTGTCCTTCCAAAATATCAATTGTGGCTTCGATGTCATTTAAAGCGCGGTGGGCGCCTGACATTTCTTTTCCACAGTAAAACTTATAGGCGGCGGATAAATCGCGCGGTTCTTTAAAGTGAAAAATTTTCATTGCATCCACGAGTGCCCGGCCTGTTAAATCAAAGTTAATTTGGGCACGTGAAAATTCGGTGACTAAAATCGGCACATCAAAAGATAAGATGTTGTATCCGGCCAAATCACTGTCGCCGATAAATTCTAATAGGGGCCCGGCAATATCTTTAAATTTAGGACTGTCTTTAACCATTTCGTCGCTGATGTGATGAATAGCAGTCGATTCAGGCGGAATGGGCATCTCGGGATGAATTAAGTACGTCAAAGTTTGTCTGCTGCCATCAGGATTTAATTTGAGTAGAGCAATTTCGACAATGCGATCCCGATTGGTATCAAGGCCAGTGGCTTCAATGTCGTAAAACACTAAGGCGCGCTCTAGTTTAAGTGAGGTCATGAATTTTTATTGTTTTTCATGATCAGACATTGTCACAAAATGATCTTTCCAGGCGGGCATTAGTTTTAGATGAGTGACCACAGCCGCTTCGGCGTCAAATTTGGTTTTAGTAGGGTTGGCCCCCATGTAAAAAGAAATGAGGCTTTTTTTAATCTCTTCAAAAGGTTTAATTTTTCCATTCGATTGGGTGCAGTAGCTGCAATAAATACTTTTTTTATCAGCATGCGAATAGTCGTCCAGCGATTTCATGGGCATTCCGCAACTTTGACACTCAGTCATGATGTTATTTTACATGCAAGCATGTAAAATTCCTTGTGCCAAAAAAAAGCAGTGCGGGTTCTAAAAAACTAGTTTCGATCATTATGGGTTCTCAAAGTGACTGGGAGACCATGCAGCATGCTTCAAAAATATTAGATGATTTTAAAGTGGCTCATGAATGTTTAGTGGTTTCGGCTCATCGTACTCCTCAGTGGCTGGCAGAATTTTCAGACAAAGCTGAATCACGTGGAATTCAAGTCGTGATTGCGGGGGCTGGCGGTGCTGCCCATTTGCCTGGCATGGCGGCAGCTCAAACTCAAATTCCTGTTTTAGGCGTACCGGTTGAAAGTAAAGCTTTAAAAGGCATTGATTCTCTTTTATCCATTGCGCAGATGCCGGCGGGCGTCCCAGTAGGAACTTTGGCAATTGGAAAGGCTGGTTCAACCAATGCGGGTTTGCTTGCCGTTGCGATTTTAAGTTTACAAGATAAAAAACTGGCAGCGGCTTTAAAAGCTTTTCGTAAAAATCAAACCTCAAAAGTTTTGAAAAATAAAAAAATTAAATGACCAAAGTTGGAATTGTGGGTTCAGGGCAGCTGGGCCTAATGCTTTGCGAAGCAGCTCAAAAGCTAAAAATAGAAACGGTCATTTACTCTCCTGAAAGAAATGCCCCTGCTGAAGTGGCAGCCACTAAAACAGTCATTGGTGCTTATGATGATTTAAAAGCACTGCAGACTTTCGCAGAGTCAGTCGATTTAATTACTTTTGAATTTGAAAATATTCCTCTTGAAACTTTAAAACACTTGGTCAAAGAAGTGCCCGTTTTTCCATCGCCAGAAACTTTGCATATCAAGCAAAACCGTTTGCGTGAAAAAAACTATTTAAAAGAAATTGAATTGCCGGTGGCAGATTTTTTGCCGGTGAAAAATATTAGTGATTTAGAGAGTGCGATTAAAACTTTAGGTTATCCCGTGATTTTAAAAACAGCTGGGTTTGGTTACGACGGCAAAGGTCAGCAAAAAATAAAAAATGCAGAAGATTTAATTGCTCTTAAAAAAAATTTTCAACAATCAGAATATATTTTAGAAAAAATGATTCCTTTTGAAAGAGAAGTTTCAGTTTTGGCGGCGCGAAATCAAAAAGGGGAAATGATTTTTTATCCTTTGATTGAAAATTTACATCAAAATCATATTTTGCATTCATCCACTTGTCCGGCCTCTGATAGTGATTTTTTACAAGAGCAAGCCGAAGTGATTGCGACACGCTTACTGGAGTCATTGGATTATGTGGGGATACTTTGTATTGAACTATTTGTTTTAAATGGCGAGCTCATGATTAATGAATTTTCGCCCCGTGTTCATAATTCGGGTCATTTAACAATTGAAGCTTTTGAGACGTCACAATTTGAGCAACATTTAAGAGCAATTACTAATATGCCGTTTGGGCCAGTAGAACAAAAATCAGAAGCCGTCATGATTAATTTACTGGGAGATTTATGGCAAAACGGTCAGCCCGATTTTGGGCAATACCAGGCCAACCCTAAAGCGTTTCTTCATTTGTATGGCAAAGAACCCCGTCCGGGCCGCAAAGTAGGCCATGTGACGGTTTTACAGTAAAATACCTTTCAACTTTTTAATTAAGGAGTATTTATGTTTGGAATTGGTACGACAGAACTGGTTTTGATTTTAGTGGTTGGAATGCTTTTGTTTGGCGTGAAACGCTTGCCAGAACTTGGCTCATCTTTAGGCGAGGGCATTCGTAATTTTAAAGAATCTTTTAACGAAGCTCCTAAAACGACTAAAAAGAAATCAAAAAAATAAGAACGGATTAAGGTTTTGTATGTTTAATATTGGTGTGGGCGAAATGGTCGTCATTGCTTTGGTTCTCTTTATTGTGATTGGTCCCAAACGTTTACCGGGTTTTGCCAGTGAACTCGCTAAAGTGGTTAGGCAAATTCAAACTCAATATCATGAAGTCAAACAAGCTTTTATTGAGGTCAGACCCGAAATCTCAACTCATGGCAAAAAAAAGAAAAAATAAACCTACTGATTCTCAAATAGTCGCTACTCGAGACCCTTTGGTAGGTCACCTCACCGATTTAAGAAACAGATTAGTTTGGGCACTCGTTTGGTATGTGCTTTTTACAGGCATTGCGCTTTATTTTGCACCACAATTATTTGAATTTTTAACCCGCCCTTTAAAGATGGCCATGGCGCCGGGCTCGCAGTTTGTGTCTCTGACAGCGACAGAGTTGTGGTTTACTTATTTTCAAACCGGACTTTTTTTTGGTTTTTGGATGGCGCTGCCTTTTATTGCTTTTCAATTATGGAGGTTTTTAGGCCCTGGCCTCTATGCCCATGAAAAAACAGCACTGGGTTTAGTGTTTTTTTTCTTTACGCTTCTTTTTGTTGTCGGGGGGGCATTTGGTTATTATGTATTTTTTCCAGCGAGTTTTGGTTATTTTTTAAAACTATTTAGCGGCACAGGAATTTTATTTTTGCCGTCTCTTTCATCTTATTTTAGTTTTGCAACACTAATGCTTATCGCCTGCGGACTTATTTTTGAAATTCCGCTTTTGATTTTATTTTTAACAACAGTTGGTATTATTAATGTGAGACAGCTGTGGGATTTTCAGCGTTATTTTATTTTAATTGCAACCATTATCGGCGCAATCTTGACTCCTCCTGATGTGATTTCCCAAATTTTATTGTCGGTTCCGATTATTTTGCTTTATGAACTGGGTATGATTTTGGCTTTTATTTTTAGCGGCTTTAAATTAGGAGCAAAGCAAAAATAAAGCACAGATAGAAAATCGAATATAAAAATAAAACCCGGTTAAATTCAGACTTACTTTTTAAAGATTTAAAAAACAAAATAAAATAAACAGCCCCTGCAGTTCCGACTCCCCATAAATAAAGTTCATGTCCCATGTTCAAAAAATACGGCCAAGCACTCGCAACCATAAGAGCTATCAAATAAATAAAAGTAACCACTTGAATTTTTTTAACCGGCCAGACGGTTGATAAAACTGGGATTTTGGCTTTGGCATAATCTTTTTTAAATTTTATCGATAGCGCCCAAAAGTGCGGATCCTGCCATAAAAACATAATAAGAAATAAGGAAAAGGCTTTTAAATCAATTGTGCCAGTTATTCCGGCATAACCAATAAGCGGCGGCAAAGCACCGGCTACAGCGCCAATTTCAGTGGCTAAAGGGGTTTTACGTTTTAAATACGTATAACAAACGGCATATAAAAATATGGCCGCTAGTGCCAACTCTGCAGCAAATAAATTGTTTTGAAAATATAAAGTTCCAAAAGACAAAATTCCTAAAATGAAACCTAAAATTAAAGCATGTTGCGGCGGAACTTTTTTTTGCGGCAACACTCTTTTTTGAGTTCGCGGCATGAGCTTATCGATTTTTTTATCAAAAAAATTATTGAAACAACTGGCTGACGCGCTTGCAAGAGCGACGCCGACAGTAGCAAATAATAACTTAGACCATTGTGGATCACTTTTGGATGCTAAATAAGCGCCCAAAAAACCAGTAAACAAAACCATTTTGGTAATGCCAGGTTTAGTGAGTTCTAAGTAGTTTTTAAAGGAAGACATGTAAGAGACAAGTTTCTCTCAGGGGTAGATTTAAATCTACCCCTGAGAAATAAAAATCTATTTCTTTTTCTTTACCCCAAATTCATAAGGACCGTGTTTAATTTGAGGAATTTCTTCAAAGTTGTAAAACGGCGGAGGAGAAGGGATCGTCCATTCTAATGATTTTGCACCCCATGGATTATCGCCACATTTCTCACCTTTTTTAATCGAAGTCGCCAAGTTGTAAATCATGAGCAAGAAACTAAAAATTAAAAAATAAGCGGCAATGGTTCCTACCCACATATAACCGCTGTATTCAGAAGGAATGGCCCAATAGCGGCGGGGCACACCCATCAGTCCGATAATAAAGTGTGGCAAGAACGCAAAAATCGCAGCCGGTAAGTTAATCCAAAAAGCAATTTGCCCTAATTTTTCGTTATACATACGGCCAGTCATTTTAGGGAACCAATAATAAAGTCCACCAAAAGCCATGAGGGTCATTGAGAGCGACAAAACATAATGAAAGTGGGCTACAACCCAATGCGTATCGTGGACATGTAAATCAACTGATACAAGTCCTTGAGCAATCCCTGTTAATCCACCGATAGTAAATAACATAATAAAACCCATTGCATGGAGCATGGGAGTTTTTAAATCAATCGCGCCTTTGTACATGGTGCCCAGCCAGTTGAAAACTTTAACTCCGGTGGGAACGCCAATTAAAACCGTGGTCCACATAAAAATGACACGGGTTAAATTGCCTGTGCCAGCCACAAACAAGTGATGAACCCAAACTTCAAATCCCAGAATGGTGATGCCCATAATGGCAAATACCATTGAGGTATAACCAAAAACTTTTT
>CAYMKA010000081.1:0-7993 GCA_964390935.1 uncultured bacterium | reverse complement strand
AAGACACCGAACTCATCAGCGAATCTCTCTCCGAAGTTTTTGGTCCCGCACTGATGTGTGCCCTTTTGCTCCTGATTGCATTCGTGCCTATTTTAAGTATGCAAAGCGTCGAAGGCCGCATTTTTAAACCATTAGGCATTACTCTTGTGTCGGCATTAATTGGCGGACAATTGGGCGCTTTAATTTTTATTCCAACATTCTCTATTTTTGCGCCGATTCAACAGATTAAACCCGCTCTGCTTGACCCCTGGTTTGATCGTATAGAAGAAAGATGTGAGCGCATTGCCAAAACACTTTCCCAAAAAAAATCTTTGGCCTTAATTTCGTTTTTAATATTGGGAGGAATAGTTTTCTTGCTGAATGCCAATCTTAAAAAAGAATTTTTGCCGCAGCTTAACGAAGGTTCTATTTACATTCGTGCGACAGCACCCCAAACGATTTCGATTGAACAATCCATTATTTTGGCGGGAGATATTCGTCATAAATTAAAAACAGTTCCTGAAGTGATAGATGTTATTTCGCAAATCGGCCGTCCTGATGATGGAACGGACGTGAACAGTTTTGATAATATTGAATTTTTTGTGAAGCTTTGTCCTCCTCACGACTGGCACACTGCCAAAAGTATTGAAGGGTTAATTGAAGCCGCTCGTAAAACGCTGGCCGATATTGACGGTGTTGATTTCAATTTTTCTCAGCCTATTAAAGACAATGTGGACGAAGCGATTAGTGGCGTGAAAGGCGAACTGGTTTTTAAAATTGTCGGGACTGACTTAAAACAATTACAAAAATTAGCTAATCAAGCTTCCGATATTATTAAAACGATTCCTGGGGCTAAAGATGTAGCTCCGGAGCAGCTCTTAGGTCAGCCGGAACTGCGTTTTAATATTAATCGTGATTCACTTGATCGCTATGGTTTAAAAGTGACTGACACTGAAGAAGTTTTAGAAACGGCGCTGCTTGGAAAATTCGCTACCAAAATGATGGATCCTCAGGGACGTTTTGTGGACATCATTGTGAAACCAGATTTGAAAGGAAAATATAATAAAGAAACGCTCGCAAACTTACCGGTTTTGACTCCCTTTGGTGCCAATATTCCGCTTCGTGAAGTCACCACTCCAAAACTGGTCGAAGGAGTGGCCCGTATTTATCGTGAACAAGGATTGCGTCGTATTGCAGTAAAATGTTCCGTAGATAAATCGGTTTCAGTGATGGACTTTGTGCAGGCCGCAAATAAAAAAATTCAAAAAGAAATGTCTTTTCCTGAAAAATATCAAACGAGCTGGTCTGGTTCTTTTGAAAATGCCAGACGGGCAGCGCATACGCTTATGATTGTAGTTCCCCTCTGTTTGGTGGCGATGATTATTATTTTGTATAGCTGGTTTAATAACTGGCGTCATGTGGCGCTGATTTTTTGGCAAATTCCTTTTGGGCTTTTGGGCGGCATGGGACTACTTAAAATTATGGGCATTAACTTAAGTGTATCTGCAGCTGCGGGAGGAATTGTTTTGATTGGTGTTTCATTTTTATCAGGCATTATGCTTTTAAATGAGTGGATTCATTTCAAATCGATTTGGCAGGCTTTAAAAGAAAAAAGCCAAAGTATTATTGTTTCTAACGGGGTGGCGATTGTCGGTTTAATTCCGGCGGCTTTTTCACACGGCATCGGTTCTGAAACGGCACGTCCTTTTGCCGTCATGATTTTGGGGGGACTGATCACTTCGCTTATTTTCACTCTCACTGTTTTTCCAGCCCTTTTGGCGAAAGAAGAAAGCCGTTAATATAGGTCCATGTCAAAAGTTGTAATTGTCGGAACAGTGGCCCTCGATACCATTGAAACTCCTTACGGAAAATTAGATCGTATTATTGGAGGGTCAGGAACACACAGTGCGATGGCTGCTAGTTTTTTTGCGCCGGTCCAAATTGTTTCTGTAGTGGGAAATGATTTTCCTCAAAAGCATCTCGATTTTTTAAAAGGCCGCGACATGGATATTGCCGGCATTGAAATCAAAAAAGATGAAAAAACTTTTCATTGGGAAGGTTTTTACGAACTGGATATGAACCAGGCTCATACCCGCAAAACAGAACTCGGAGTCCTGGCTACTTTTGATCCCAAAGTTCCGGCTAGTTATTTAGATTCAGAATATTTATTTTTGGGTAATTTAGATCCAGATATTCAATTAAAAGTTTTAAAGCAAATGCCCAAAGTTAAATTTACCGTTCTCGATTCAATGAATTTTTGGATCAGCTCTAAAAGAGATCAGTTGCTCCACGTGATTAGCCAAGTCGATGTATTTTTATTAAATGACGGCGAAGCTCGCCAATTAACGGGCACATCGAATTTAGTAAAAGCGGCTAAAGAAATTTTAAAACTGGGCTGCGAATATGTGATTATTAAAAAAGGGGAACATGGCGCCATTCTTTTTCATAAAAACGATATTTTTGCATTGCCATCATTGCCGCTGGATGAAGTAATTGATCCGACAGGTGCGGGTGATAGTTTTGCAGGCGGGTTTATTGGCTATCTTGCTTACACTAATGACATTAGCGATACCAATTTACGCAAAGCCATCGTGGCAGGTTCAACTATGGCTTCGTTTAATGTTCAAGAATTTTCATTAAATAGAGTCAAAGACTTAAAACCTAATGAGATCGTGGAACGCTTTGCACAGTTCGAAAAGCTGGTTTCTTTTGAGTTACCTGCGCTATAATCAAACGCTTTTTCTCCGGCCGAAGCCTCGGTTTAGGAGTTCTCAAATCGACAGTTTGAATAAATATTATTAAAGGAGACTCTTATGCCGACTACGACTCAATCTGTATCTTACAAAGTTGCTGACATTACTCTCGCCGAATTTGGCCGTAAAGAAATTGATATTGCCGAAAAAGAAATGCCAGGTCTGATGCAAACTCGTGAAAAATATAAAAAAGAACAACCTTTAAAAGGTGCCAAAATTGCGGGATCTCTGCATATGACCATTCAAACCGCTGTATTAATTGAAACCTTAAAGGCTTTAGGTGCTGACGTTAGATGGGCATCGTGCAATATTTTCTCAACTCAAGATCATGCAGCCGCTGCCATTGCCAAAGCCGGCATTCCTGTTTTTGCATGGAAGGGTGAAACGCTTGAAGAATACTGGTGGTGCACTGAGCAAATGATGACTTGGCCGGACGGATCAGGTCCTGACTTAATTGTGGATGACGGTGGAGACGCAACTCTTTTAGTGCATCGTGGAACAACTGCAGAAAAAGATGCTTCGATTCTTGATAAAGGCAATGACAATAAAGAAATGAAAATCATTAACGATTTAATTCGCGCATCAATTAAAAAAGATCCCAAAAAATGGACCAATATTGGTAAAAAAATTAAAGGCGTATCTGAAGAAACTACCACTGGCGTTCATCGTTTATATCAAATGATGGAACGAGGAGAATTATTATTTCCGGCCATTAACGTAAATGATTCGGTAACTAAATCAAAGTTTGATAATTTATATGGCTGTCGCGAATCTCTTGCTGACGGCATTAAGCGCGCAACTGACGTGATGATTGCCGGTAAGGTTGCAGTCATTTGTGGGTACGGCGATGTGGGTAAGGGTTGCGCGCAAGCCATGCATGGTCTGGGTGCGCGTGTCATTGTCACAGAGATTGATCCGATATGCGCACTGCAAGCGTCAATGGCAGGTTATGAAGTCACAACCATCGAAGATACTTTGGGACGCGGTGATATTTATGTCACGACGACCGGTAACTGCGACATCATTACCATTGATCACATGGCTAAAATGAAAGATCAGGCTATTGTTTGTAACATTGGTCACTTTGATAATGAAATTCAAGTTGAGAAATTAGAAAAATATCCTGGTATTAAAAAATTAAATATTAAACCTCAGGTAGATAAATATACTTTCGCTGATGGTCATGAAATTTTTATGCTGGCTGAGGGTCGTCTTGTTAACTTGGGTTGTGCAACGGGTCATCCTTCATTTGTAATGAGTAATTCGTTTACCAACCAAACGCTGGCTCAAATTGATTTGTGGAAAAATTCTTATAAAGTGGGAGTTTATCGTTTATCTAAAAAATTAGATGAAGAAGTAGCACGACTGCATTTAGAAAAACTGGGCGTGAAGCTAACGAAGTTAACTAAAGCTCAAGCCGATTATTTAGGCGTGCCAGTCGAAGGCCCCTATAAACCAGAGCACTATAAGTACTAGAGAATTACCCCTATCTGCCCTTGCAGGGCATCTTTCCCCGCCAAGCGGAGAAAGAAAATTTATAATAAAATCCTTTCTCCACAAAGTGGGGAAAGGTGGATCAACTAAGTTGAGACGGATAGGGGTTAGTTTTCCGCTTTGAAATCTTTAAGAGCTTCGTCCTCTTCGTCATCAGCCATGATGGCAGCGGCTTCCTGCGCTTCAATTTCTTTTTTAAGCTGAATTTCGGCTGCCTTGATTATTTCGTTGGCTTCACTCTCTAAGCGTTTATAAAGGGGTGATCCCACCGGGCGTTTTTTAGCTGCAATATCTTTTTCCCAAGAAAAAACATCGATGAGTAAATTTTTTAAATAAGTTTTAACTTGGTATTCATTAAATTCTCTGGGAGAGATCATTTTATCGGCATTGCTGTCGATAACAGATAACGCTTCGTTAAAATCATTAGTCATTTTTTCTTTTAATTTGGCCGGATTTTCTAAAATCTTCTCAAGCTTTTTCACTTCTTTGATGCGGTATTCAATCAGAGTAAACTTATTTTGTTTTATCTCCTCTTCTGCGGTTTTTAAAAGATCTAATATCTCTTGTTTTTGCTTGTTAAATTCATATCCCAGACACTCTTTTAAATAGTTTTCTAAATTTAAATTCTCGCCAATATTGTCTTGATCGTTTTTTTGAAAAAGATTAGAAGTGCGGTAATATTCAAGTTTGACCTCAAGAATACGTTCATTTTTTGTTTTAGCTTTCACCATTCTTTGAATCAGTTTTTGTTTATCGCCCGCTGAAATTTTCTGTTCGGTTAGTTTGTTTGAAAAAAACGAATTACTTTCGGGTGTTGGTAAATTTAAAAATTTGTTTTTTAGGGCCAGAACTTCGTCAGCTAATTTTTTTTCTTCTGCTTTTTTTGCAGCTGGAGTCATTTTTTTTGTCGTTAAGTTTGCGGTAATAATCATATTTTCTCCTAAATAATATCTATAAAATATATCGTTCTTAAACCTTCGGTTTCCCAGATTTTTTTATATTTTCTAATTCAAATAATATAAACAAAAACAATTTTTCGAGAGGGCTAGGTTCAGGTTGAGGCTGGGGTTTATCTTTTTTTTCGGCCTTAGTCGTACTCCGAAAATTAACTAAATTCACCGGGACAACCTTCATAAATCCTCCTCAAAATTCCCCCCGGAGCACTATTTTAGACTGTTTTACTCAGATTAACAGTCAAAAAGAATGAGGTTGTTTAGCCGATTGAAATTAGTTCCAGCTCAAAAGTGAGGTCTTTGCCGGCCATCGGATGATTGGCATCAATTGTAATAGTGGCCTCATCACTGGCAATGACCGTCACAACCATGACTTGGCCGTCGGGACGCTGCATTTGTAACTGTTCTCCAATTTGAGGATTTAAATCAGGAGGCAAATTACTTCTTTCAACTTTAGCGGTCATTTCATCCCGGCGAGGACCATAGGCTTCATTTGCAGGGATAGTGGTTTTTTTAACTTCTCCGATTTTCATCCCAATTAAGGCTTCTTCAAAACCAGGGATAAGCATTCCTTGGCCCAGCGTTGCGGCCAAAGGTTCACGGCCTTTAGATGAATCAAAAACACTGCCGTCATTTAAGGTTCCTGTGTAATGAACTTTGATTGAATCTCCTGCTTTAACAATAGACATGTAAGACTCCTTATTTTTGTGAAATTAACTTTCGCTGGAACTGCTATTCGCGTAACTTCCATTAGAACCTGATGGATTATTAATTAAATTAATACTCGCGTCTATTTTTTTAATTAGAGTTTCGTTCATAGGAACATACTTTAGTGCCAGCTTTTTGAGCCATTTAAGTTTTAATTCGGCTCTTCTTAATAAAATTTTTGAGGTAATTGTTTCACCATAAAAATCAGTTAAATGATCAGTCACATAACCCCGGGCTCGATCTAAAAGTTCTTCTCTTTTTAATACTTTAAAAAAGATAAGTGTATGTATTGTTTTAAAGAGAGCAGGGGTTAACCCGTCTGATTTATGCGTCATTCGTCCAAAATCTGACAGTAAACTTCTAATAGCATGGTTCGAAAGACTGTCATTTGATTGCTTAAGGTCAGCTGAAATTTCTTTATAGTGATTTTTGAGAAGTGTTTCTAAATTTTTATAATTATTTTCGTCGACAGCGATAGAAAATTTTCCTTCAATTGTTTTTGCTAAGAGAGCATGCTCAATAGCGATTTCCTCTTCCATTGTTAAAATTTTATTTTGAAACATTTTAAACCTCGTATTAACTAATATGAAACATCATTATAACAATCGACCATTAAGGGTCTATACTCAGAAAATGAACATCCAATATCAACATTTTGAAAGCCTGCCATCCACCAGTGATTACGTGAAACAAAACTGGCAAAAATTAAATGCCATTACTGTCATTTCCACTGATCTTCAGACAGCCGGACGGGGGCAGGGCAAAGATACCTGGGAATCAACCCCCGGCGGCATGTTCGCTTCTATATTAATGAAAGAACCACAGCTGCGTATTCCTTTAAAAGATATAACGCTTAAAGTCGCCGATACCATCAGGCTACTCGCTTATCAAAATTTTGGAATTCAACTGCATATTCGTTATCCTAATGATTTACTTTATGAAGGCAAAAAAATCTGCGGAATTCTGACCGAATCTAGTCTGCAGGGGGGCCAAATTAATTATCTGGCGATTGGGATTGGCTTTAACTTCAACCAAAAAGTATTTTCTAAAGAGTTAAAAGACATTGCCATCTCCCTTCATCAAATTACAAATAAGATTTATGATGTGTCACTTTATACGAAGCTAATTTTTGAACAAATTGCGAAAGAGATAAGCAAATGACAGTCAGAGGCGTGCGCGGAGCGATTACAGTGGATACCAATTCTAAAGAAGCCATTGTTTCGGCAACACAAGAATTGATTGAACATATGATTTCTGAAAACAAAATAAAAACGGAAGACATTGCTTCTGTTTTTTTTACCACCACCACTGACCTAAATGCTGATTTTCCTG
This sequence comes from uncultured bacterium, assembly GCA_964390935.1. Lineage (GTDB taxonomy): Bacteria > Margulisbacteria > CAYMKA01 > CAYMKA01 > CAYMKA01 > CAYMKA01. The sequence continues at coordinate 774 of CAYMKA010000081.1, read as the reverse complement.
CTCAAGCTGCTCGTAAATTGGGAATGAACCTCGTTCCATTGTTATGCGCCAGTGAAATTGCGGTTCCGGGAGCTTTGGCTAAATGTATAAGAATTTTGATTCATTGGAATACTAATCAATCTCAAGCCGAAATTAAGCATGCTTATCTCGGCGGCGCTAAAGTTTTGAGAGAGGATTTAAAATGAGCTTACAACCAACCCAGAACTTAAATATTAATAAAGTGGAGCCCCTTCCGGCGCCCAAAGCCTTAAAAGAAAAATATCCCATGTCTGAGGCTTCGGTGAAACTGGTCGTAAAAACCAGAGAAGAAATCCAAAACATTATTTTGCGAAAAGATAAGCGCATGATTTTAATTGTGGGCCCGTGTTCGATTCATGATGAAAAAGCAGCCATGGAATATGCCGAGAAATTTAAAAAAGCATACGACAAATACTCTGATCGATTGTGTCTGATTATGCGAGTGTATTTTGAAAAACCCCGTACCACCATTGGCTGGAAGGGGTTGATCAACGATCCTCACATGAATAATTCTTTTGATGTAATTGAAGGGCTTTCCCGTGCTCGTCGAATTTTAATGAAAATTACTGAGATGGGAATTCCCACTGCCACTGAAATGCTTGACCCCATTGTGCCGCAATATATCTCTGATTTAGTGAGCTGGGCGGCCATTGGAGCCAGAACCACAGAGTCCCAGACGCATAGAGAAATGGCATCGGGTCTTTCAATGCCGGTGGGTTTTAAAAACGGCACCGATGGCAACATGCAGACGGCCAT
>CAYMKA010000080.1:0-8115 GCA_964390935.1 uncultured bacterium | reverse complement strand
TCTACAACGGCCGAAATCACTATTGAATGTAATCCTAAAACTTTATCGCGAGATCAAATTTTTGAACTTAAAAAAACTGCAGTGAATCGTTTGAGCGTCGGGGTTCAAAGCTTTATCCCCTTAGAACTCGGTAAATTAGGCAGAGCCCACACGGTAGAAGAAACGGCTCAAATTTTAAATTGGATTAAAGAAGCTGGTTTTGCCAATTTTAGTATCGATTTGATGTTTGGGATCCCTTTTCAAACTCTAGATAGTTTTAAAGAAACAGTAAAAGAAGCCCTTAAATTTGATCCTCCCCATCTCTCGGCTTATTCGCTTATTTTAGAAAAAGAAACTCCCTACTATGAACTTGCTCAAAATAAACGCCTGCCGTTGCCTGAAGAAGATGCCACTGCGGACATGTTTGAATGGTTAACCGAATTTCTGCCTTCGCTGGGTCTTGAACAATATGAAATTTCTAATTTTGCAAAAAAGGGTTTGGAATGCCGGCATAATTTAGCTTACTGGCACAATGAAGAGTTTTTAGGATTAGGTACCGGTGCCCATGGTCAAATAGAAGGAAAACGATATTCTGTGCCTAAAGATTTAAATGCTTATTTGTCTGGAAATTTTAATTATGAGTCGCATGGTTTAAATGATGCTTTTGATGAACTCACCACCCGGTTAAGACTATTAAACGAACCTTTTTCAATTAAAGATTGGCAAAAAAAATATAATTTGAAACTGGAAGATCGATTTTTTGAGAAACTCAAAGCGTTGGAAGCTAAAAATTTGATTATTTTTCGAAATGATCAAATTCGTTTAACCAAGCAGGGCATGTTATTTTTGAATCAGGTTTTGATATCTTTAACGCTTTAGGCCCCCCGACCCCCCTAAAGGGGGTGTATGTTAGATTAATTTAGTGAAGGTAAGAATTTCATTAGCAAGTAAAAAGTTGTATTTATTACTAAAAGAGCAAGCTAAGAAGATGCGGCTTTATCCCACAGAATCAGAAAGAATTCTTTGGAATACTTTGAAAAAAGAAGTATCCAATGAAAAATTTAGACGGCAGCATATTATCGATCAATTTATTGTAGATTTCTGTTGTTTAAATAAAAAACTAATTATTGAAGTTGATGGAGAAATTCATAAAAGTCAAAAGGGTCGAGACAAAGAACGAGAGAATATTTTAATTAATCATGGATTTTCGGTTTTGCGATTTACAAATGAACAAATAAAGAATGAGCTTGATTTAGTGATTAAAAAAGTAAAAAAGATTTTGGAATCAAGTCACCCCCTTTAGGGGGCTGGGGGGCCTCTGTAATTTAGGGTCGGGGTGAGGCCAATCACATACACATCCGTCTAGCTTGATAACCTAAACTGGTGCTAAGGGTCTACAAAATCTCCTGCTATAATTTTTTATCCATGGGGGCGCGCTTTTCTCTATTATTAGTAGGTTTTATGCTGCTGATTTCTTGTGTTTATGCAGCTGATGCTCCCAATTATCCGATTGTCGATATTGAAGGTTTTCGTGAATTCCAATGGACAGGTTTGGATATTTTACCGGGGTCAGATCCCGTGCAATACAAAAGTGATCCGGCTTATAACAATATTCCTTCTGCTGCTCTGGCCAGACAGGGGCTGCAAAATCGTTTTCATTTAGATATTGAAGGAAAATTAAATGAAAACTTGTCTGTGAAATATCATTTGGTGCAAGAACCTGATTTACCCGAAGTTTATGACATTGAAGTGAATTACGATAAATGGCAGCTCAAGTTTGGTAAAAATCTGCAGACCACTTTTAAAAGCGGTGACTTTATTGCACTTTCAAAACAAATTGATGGGGTGCGATTATCTGCTAACTATGACAATTTTGATTTGTTAGCTGCGGTGGCCGATGAAAAATCAGTGCGTAAAGAAGTGTCTTTTACCGGGGGACAAAAAGAATATAAGTTAGGTAATGCCAATATTTTGGATGGATCGGTTTTAGTTTACAAAGATGATGTGCTTCAAAAAAATGGAGTGGATTACACCGTTGATTATTTTAGCGGCACTTTGACCTTTGCTCAGCAAACTCAACAAGGGTCGACGATTAGGGTCAATTACGAATTCACCAATCCTATCGAAGATTTTCTGCCTAGTGGTTCTAATAAACGCTTTATGGGGATTCAGGGAAATTACCGGGTCTTTGATGAAGCAAGACCCGTGGTCAATTATCAAGTGGTGAGTAAAGTGATTCCTTTTCCAACTGATCAAGGCATTGCCCCCGCTCTTATGCCTCAATGGTTAGTTCCCCTTGCTCCAGAAATCATTACTGCCAATCCGGACGGCAGCATGCGTGTTTTGTCACAACCGGGAGTCGAAAAAGTAACTTTAAAAGTGGGCGGCAATTCTTATTTTTTTGTAAATCAAGGCATTGTTAAAGAACAAGCCGTTTGGCTGTTGCCTAGCTTTTCACAAGGTTTAGGCACTGCAAAACTGATTGCGAGCAGTGGCAAAATTGATTATGTATTAGAAGGCCGCATTTCAAAAAGTTTAAACAGTTTTAATTGGGAAACTTTAAATAAGAAAATTTTAATGAACGGTTTTCAAATAACCGCATGGACTCCAGAAATCAAAGGCGGCGAAACTTTCAAACTGACTTTGCAAGCCGATAATCCTTTAACCAGTGTTTACATGGTTGATCCTAAAAATAATCAAATCAAAGCGCAGAAAAAAGATACAGAAAATATTTGGGATATCGAATTTTTGACTGACGAAAATTTAGCGCCGGGAATGCAAAATTTTGTTTTGTTTACTCTTGATGCTGAAGGTCAAACCACTCAAACTTCAATTCCCGTTAAAGTTTCAGTGCCCCAAAGAGAACAATTTAGTGTGAAAGAAGTCGTGCTAGCAGAGGGCTTCATTCAACTAGAGAGTCTCATGGTGAAGCTGGGTGAACAACGTCTTAATCGGGGTTCAGATTATCTTTTTGATCCACAGAGTCGCAAAATTTCTTTCAATAATGTTTATTTAAAACCTGGTCAGCAAATCAATATTGATTATGTCGCCGTTAACACTCAAGAAGTTCAAGAAAAAATAGTGGCAAATGGCACCGCAGGTCCTTATCAACTGACTAAAAAGCCCGTACGGCCGGGAAGTCTGGAAGTCACTTTAGACAATGTGAAAATGACCGAAAACGAAAATTATCAAGTCGATTATGAAAATGGCCGCATTCAATTTGTGGCACCTGTCTTTGGCGGTTCAGTGATTGGAGCCCGTTATCAAACTTTAGAAACGGTGATGAAAGTGCCTCAAGCTAAGTCGGCTAAATTAGAAGTCGGGGGATCGTTCTTGCAAGAAACCGCCAAGGCCTCTTCTTCTCAACAAGAAAAAACACTTCAAGAAACTTTGAGTGTGAAAAATGTTACTGAAAATGGAACGCCAATTTATTATTTTGTGACCAGCAAGCTTCCTGTGACAGGTATTAATACCATCGTTTTGGACGGTGTTCCCTTAGTCACTAATAATTATCAACTGCAAAATTATCGCGGCTATATTATTCCTACTCCCAATGGTGTTGTGACCCCGGGCTCACAATTAGTTATTAACTATCGTTACTTAGATCCCATCGTGGCATCGCCATTAAGTTTTTCGATTGGATCTAAAGCACTTGATCCCTCTCAAGCCCCACCGCAAGTTCAACCGATCCAACCAGGAACTTTAGTGATGTTTAATGATTATCCCAGTGGTTTGCCGATGTCTTATAAAAGTTTGTCTATTTATATTAAAGATGCGGCTGGGACTGAAAGACTGCTTGCAGAAGGCACAGATTATTATGTGGGTGATCACAATCGCCTGGCTGTCCCCAGCGTCAGTATTCAGGCAGAAGACACTTTTATCACCAGTAATGCGAGTGCCTATGACTACGGGGTGATTACTTTCGTCACTCGCAATGGAGTTTATCTAGAAAGAATTAATGATTGGAATAAACTTTTGCCTGCAGGGGCGAGCTTAAGAGTCATTTTTAAAAAAGCGCCCACTAACATTTCATCTTTTGGTGAGATTGTGCATCAGGTTTATGACGTTCATGCCCAATACCAGGTTAATAACGATTGGCAGGTTTACACCGATGTGGCTCAAAGCCGATTGTCTTTTGAAAGAGCCACCGCTGTTAATGAAAATAATTTTGCGGTCACTTCGAGCAATGTTTTTCAATTGACCTCAGCCTCGGGCAATGTCGAAGTGGTTGAAAACTCTGAAAAAGTTTCAGTGATTGATTCATTGTCCAAAGTGACACTTTTACAAAAAGATGAACATTATTTTATTAACTATGTCACTGGTGTAATCACCATTCGTCCTCAAGTAACTTTGGGAACCAATGCAACGGTGCGGGTGCAGTACGAATATTACACTCAACAGGCTTCGAGTCTGGTGAAACAACAAAAGCAGGATATTGCCATTGCATCACGGGCCCAGGGACGCATTGGTGATTTTGTTTTTACAGGCGGTTATGTTAATCAAGGAAAAAACTTTAATCCGATTGGCAGCACTTTTTATTCTGCGGGAACCGTGGCTTATCAATCACAAGTGGCTTACGCTCAAGCGAATAATCCCTGGTCAGGAACCGCTTATGTCGAAAACCGCGAAATCTTAGTAGGACAAACTCTGCAAAATAATGATTTGAAACAAAAAACAGGTTTTCAAAAATTAAATTTAAATTACAAAGACAACGATTTAAACCGTTTTTATTTAACCTACCAAAATAAAGAAGTGGTGCAAAGGAATATTGATGAAACCTCTCCTACTTATTCGATTGATACTCGTGATTTTAATTACGAAATCGGCGGTGGGTTTGGAACGACGACACTGAATACATTTATTGTGCACCGACACCAAGAATCGCTTGGAAATTTTATAGATCAAAATCTGGCTCCGGAAAATAATATTTTTGATAACTACTATCAAATTAAAAATAACTATACGCCTTGGAGCTTCTTAAAACTGTCCAGCGATCTTCAAACAAACTTAACCGAAAGAAAAACTTCTTTGGCCGGGACCACTTCTCGAAAATATGGAGCGCTGAGTGCTGACTATTCGCCGTTAAAATACTTTTTTACAAATGTGCTTTTATCAGCAGAACAAATCGATGAACAAAATTTGGTGACCACGAACTCCACAACAGTGACTGCCAGCAGTAAACTGGTTCAAACTCACAGTATTTCAACGACCCTGACGCGCCCCGATTTCTTAAACGATGATTTCACTAAAGAGTTATATGTTCATGATAATTTTGCTTATTCTCAAACCGATGTGCCTGCGATCGCGGCCCGTCCTGATACTGAAGTCAACAATCAATTTAACGTTTCTCTATATCCGCTTGAATTTGCAAAAACTCGCGTGAATTTAAGAACCAATAATCGTGATCGTGTGGATGGCAAAGATTTATACGACTTATCTGATTTTGGAGTGAGCTTTGAAAATATTCGGCCGCTTAAATATTTTAAAGATTCAGCATTTCCAGAATCATTTTTTATGGTCGACTATTTAAGGCTAAATGTCAGGGATAGTAATCAATATAATCGTATTCAATCGACGGGAACTTCAGAAAATAATACGTTTGCCGATTACAATTCCTTCGAACAAAAATATACTTTTAATCCCGTCCCTAAATTAACAGCATCCCTGACTCACTTAAATATTTTTGATAAAAACTTAAACGAACAGATTATTAATTCTGGAACGACCAACGTTTTACATACTTTGCTGAATAATCCTAATCGTTCTCTTAAAACTTCTATCGAATATGACCCCGATGATTTTGTGCTCCCGCTTTTGGGCTGGCGCTATTCGCAAACCTACATGATTTATACTTATGAAAATCTCTTTTCTGAAAACAGTACCGACATTAATAACTCTTCTTTAGTCAGCAGCAATTCTTTTACTATTCGAAAAAGCGATAAAAATAATCACCAATTCATCTATCGTTTTCAACCGGCTACCGAAATGCGTTTTAAAGGAACGTTAAGACAAAATGGAGAGTTTTACACTAATAGTGCGACTCCACTGACCCGCCGTACTGATTTGAATTTTTATGATTTATCACTTGAGTATCAAACCCCAGTCACTAATTTAGTTTTTAATAGTTATTTGGCATTTAATGGGGATTCTCAAAAATCACACCCGACTGCTAATTTACAGCCGGCTACTTTAGATTCGGTGGCCAGTAACGTTATTGAGCGCTCTGTTTTGCAAAGAAAAATGGGCTTAGCCTACACCCCATTTTCTCAATTAACTCTTTATTCAAACGCTGCTTTTATTGATATTTCTCAAAATATTTCTCCCAATGCCATCAAGCAGATGGATTTAAGTTTAGGTTCTACTTATCGACCTTTTGCGGGCATGGTTTTAGATTATGCTTTTATAAAAAAAGTTTTTAATGACACATTAGAAGGAACAGAAACTGTTATAAAAGCTAAATATGAACCATTTGAATGGCCAGTCGGTAAACTGATGTTTACTTATGAACGTAAACAACATAACGGCAAAGGTTTAAATGATATTTCACAGCTTATTAATCAAAATAAAGAGCTTGGGATTATCACCACTTCCATTACCGATCGTGATGACGTGAAGCAGACGGGAACTTTGCTTTTTGAATTAACCAACCAAATCAATTCAGAAGTGATTGAAGAAGTGAAGCTGGATGCTTCTTGGACTTTAATAGACCTGCAGGACAATATTTTGAAAAGTAACAGTTATAAGATTGCGGCGTATTTACTCCGTGGCACTATTTTCTTCTAAAGGAACTATGGCGACTTCTGTTCCAAGCATCTGGATTTGATCTTTTTTAATTTTAAATTTTGCATAATAAGGGTTATAGCCTAAATAATATTCAGAGGTTTCTTGTTCGATCAAAATCGTAGTGGGTTTTTCTTTAAAGGTTAAAAAATAATCATGCATCGCTTTTTTATTGAGCGTGTTTAAAGTAAAGGTGCGTTCAATTATTTTTTCATCTGGAACCTGATCGGTTCTTTTAAAAGCAGGGGTGCCTTTGCGTTTGGAGTAACTAAAAACATGCAACCGTGAGAAATTTATTTTTTTAACATTTTCGAGAGTGATTGCAAAATCTTCATCGGTTTCGCCAGGAAACCCGGTCATAATATCGGTATTAATCGCGACCAGGGGATTATATTTTCTAAATTTTTCAATCGTAATCATGTAATCCTCGACCGTGTATTTACGGCTCATCTCTTTTAATTGCTTGTTGTTGGCACTTTGAATGGGGATATGAACATGTGGCATCATTTTGGGGTTGGTCATCCAATACTCAATTAAATCGTCAGTGACATAACGCAGTTCAATCGAACTGATGCGAATTCTTTTAACCGCTTCTATCTGGCTAAGCGCTTCTAAAACAGGAATTAATGAATTTTGATTTCCTGTGTAACCCAAATCTTCTCCATAAGCCCCAATATTCACTCCTGTTAAAATGATTTCACTGACTCCACGCCGTGTGACTTCTTGAGTCAGTTTAATGATTTCGGCAAGAGGCGTTGATTGATGTTTGCCGCGAGAAAAAGGAATAGAGCAGTAGGTACACATTAAACGACAGCCGTCTTGAATTTTTAAATTAAAACGCACGGGCAGTTTTGATAAATTTTCAATTTCTTTGATTTGAGTGTTTTGGGGTTCAATCAAATCCCAGCCCAGCACATTGAATTTTTCTTTATTTAAAACCACGAGATCTATTTCAGGAACTTTTTTATATAAATTATCTTTTTCGAGCTCGGCATAACAGCCGGTGACGATAATTTTGGTGTGCGGATCTATTTTTTTACGGCGGCGAATTAAGTTTCTTGATTTGCGTTCAGCTAAGTGAGTGACCGAACAAGTGTTAATAATACTCAGTGTGCTAGGTTTTTCAAAATCAACGGCGTTGTAACCTAACTGATTTAATTGATTTTCAATCGAAAAAGTATCGAACTGATTGACTTTGCACCCGAGGGTCAAAGTCGCAAAAGTATTTTTAAGCACTTTTTAAGCGGAGCAATTCTTGACCGTATTCCACCGGTTGATTTTCTTTAACCAAAAGTTCTGTAATTTCGCCATCCATTTCGGCTTGAACTTGATTTTCGATGTTCATGGCAATGATAC
>CAYMKA010000079.1:0-8124 GCA_964390935.1 uncultured bacterium | reverse complement strand
TTTTTGCAATACCTCCCCAAATTATTAGGTATTTATCTTTAACAACTGTCGTTAAACTAAATGTCTACGTAAAAATTTTGAGGGGGTGAGTATTTATGATTATTTCTTTAATTGCTTTAGTGGTAGCGTATTTCGTATACGTTTCTGCTGCTGCACAAAAAAAAGGTTCTTTCGCTCAAAAGGCAGGTAAACTTTTGGCTTTGGTATTAGTTTTAGCCGCGATTGTTGCTGGTTATTTCTGTATTCAAGGTTGTTTAACAGGACATTGTTATATGAATAGTTTTCACAAATAGTTGAATCGGAAGACAGGCTGTCTGATTTCAGGCAGCCTGTTTAAGAACTAGAGGACCGTGGGGTCAACTTTATTAGGATTCTCCACCGCTGCTTTTAACTTCAACCAATTAATTTTTTTAAGATCAGCAATCACATACACATCCTGCACATACATATTTTTCTTAATCGCCATTTTGATGCCTGTGGCAATCGTACGCTGATAATAAAGTCCGGCACTGACCGCCGAAGTTTTTTTACGCCAATTAATCATTCCCGGAATAATGCGATCGATGCCAGGGACTTGAGAGAGTAACTTCAAAGCATGCGGATCAATAATGCCGTGCACTTGCTTTATGTTTTTTGAATTTTTAAGGGGGTTAGGCACAATGCATTCTACGCCTTGAGCGTGTGCGCTGGGAACTTTTTTAATGTTTGGTAGGTATTACTGGGTAAGAAATGAGGTTTTTATGAAGAAGCAATTAATCTTGTTATTCATGTCGGCTTTAATCATGGTTATTTCTTTTAGTGTTTCTCCTGTTTTTGCAGGTTATCAGCACGGTTTTAATTTTATTATTTCGCCTGTTGTTTTTTCTGCACCTCATCCACAGTATTTCGGAACAAGTTATGTCTATTCTTCATATCCGGTCAGACCTATTAAAACAGTAGGGATTGTTGAGAGTCGCCCTAGTCACGAAGTCGTTTATGTCAGACAGGCCGAACCAGTTTTCATGGGTAGATATCGCGGTGCAAACAGGCATTACAGACATTGGTAAGGGGAAGCCATGGCAAAATTATTAACACTGCTTTTTTGTTTCTTAGTGCTGCTTCTCACCGGCTGTGAAACGACTTTGAAAGTGAATAATATCGGCATTGATCAAATGACGCCGCTTTTTAAAGATTATGCGGGGATTAATGGCTATCAAATCACTTATGAAAACAAAGAGACAAAATCTTATCGCCTGAGTTTAGGAACTTATTTTGTGCCGCATATTTCTCAGTCGGTTGAAACCAGCCGCGGAGCAGCTCAAATTGATAAAGATGTTCCCAATCAAACTAATGTCACTTCTTACGGCCAAACGATTGTGCAGACGATTAATCAGCCTGCTCACTATGTGGAAGCGGTCGCCACCGTGCGCATGATGCCTCAGGGCAAAGATGTATTAATTTACATTGAAACCGACGGGGCGGCCGTTTCAATGGATAATTTTCAAAAATTTCTTAAACAAACCGGTTATCAGGTTGAAGTTTTATAAATTTTTTTGAATTAATTTCAAAAATTTTACGATTACTTATTGATGAGTAGTTGTTGGCTTAACAAAATTCTTTATTCTCAGGAATCACTTGAGGAAGTACAAAAAATTCAGTTAAAAATTCCTACCTTATTTAAACACCGCCCAATGGTGAAAGGGATCACGATCGATGGCGAACATTCACCCGATTTAGATGATGCGATTTGGGCGAGACGAACCCCCTTTGGTTATGTGATCGATGTGCACATTGCTGATTTAGGGGCAGTGATTACACCCCAATCACCGCTTTTTATTGATGCTATTTCTAAAAAAGAATCAAAATATTATGAAGACGGCATTGATCATATGTTTCCACCCGCTCTTTCTGAAAATTTATTTAGTTTATTGCAAGATCAAAAAAGGTTAACGATTACAATTCGAACAGAGCTCAACAAAAATCTGGATGTTATAAACTATCGAATCTTTCCTAGCGAATTAACGAGTCAAAAACGTTTAAGTCATGGCCAGGCTTCAGAGTTAATTAGAAAAGCAGAAGAACCTTTGGGTAAGATGTTGAAAATATCTTACCAGTTGGCAACTGGATTAATGAAAAAACGATTTTCCAAAACTCCTGTTTCTCTCATGGATGTCGAGTCAGGAATTTATCTTGATAAGTATGGTAAAGCCAGACAATTAAAGCAGTCTTCAAACAGTGCCACGCTTCTTATTCAAGCGCTGATGGTGCTTAGTAATGAAATGGTTTCTCAATATTTTATTAATCGAAATCTACCAGGTATTTTTAGAAATCATTTACCTAAAAATAAAAATGAAATAAAAGAAATTATGAAAAACATTATTGAAAATAATGGACATGAACCAGATCAAAAATGGTTGGATCAATTGAGCAAATCATTTTTAAAAGCAAAATATCAAGTTAAAAATAAAGGACATAAAGGACTGCTCATTGATTCATATTTACATTTCACTTCGCCCATTCGTAGATCAGCTGATTTGATTAACCATATGATTTTAAGTGCTCGTTTTAACGGTCTCCAAGCCCCTTTTAGTAAAAAACAGCTCCGAAAAATTTCCAAGCATTTAAATACTCCTGGGAGTCGTGATTATCCTTTGAACGGATAATTATTGATCAACCATTTCTTTTGCTTGAGTTTTTTTATCTGTTTCTTCGTCTTTTAAAATTTCTTGATCAATAAAAAAATCATCATCCGACATTAAATTTTCGAATATTTCTCCATCCACTAAAGCATGTAAAGATTCTTTGAGCGGGTAAGAGAAAGATTCGGTTTCTAAAGAGTGCATGACTTTTTCCAAAGTTTGGTCGGACCATTTTTGATTTTCTAAACCTCTTTTGGATCCGCGCATCAAGGCCTCTAGTGTTTTTTTGTTTGGTTCTTTAATGCTGGAAATAAAATCAACAAAAATAGCATCAAATAAGTTTTTTTCATCTTGAGACGGCAGCTTTTTAACTTGCAGTAGTTTGATCTCTTTGGTTTCGGGATTTAACAAAATCGTTTTGTTGTCTAAGCGAATCGAAACTTTATTTTTAGCAATGATTTCGGCTAGGGTTTCTAAGATTTCTGGCAATTGCAGATCAGGAACATAAGATTTATAACCTTTCGGAAATTCAGAAAAGAAAAAAGGATAAGCATTTTTTTGTTTGAGACTAATTTGATGAAATATATTTTCAACATGCAGTTTTAAATACTTCGGATTTTTTTTAAAAAAATCATAAGATTGGCGCAGGAGCGAATCCTTGCTTCGGGGAGTGACGGGTTCTAGCCCCAGGTGCAGCAACAGAGTTTGACCAGTTGTTTTGATTTTATAATATAAGACTTGCTCCGCTTCAGACAGAAAAGTGACATGAACTTTTTCTGGAAGACTTTCATGAACAATCTCTTGAATATTTTTATTTTTTATAATTTTTTTAACTGGATCATGGTTAATGATTTTTAAACGGTAAGAAAACATCTTGAGAGTCCTTTCTGAGGCGAGAGATCTAAGAGGCTTAGGAAGGTGTTAAGTATGGATTATTTATTTTGGGTTGTCACGATCTGCTAAATATCCCCAACCGACCATTAACCATTGGGATAAACCGCTGATTGCGACTGCCAACTGATTAGGCGGTGGTGGCGAAAACATAAAGCCCAAATAAATTACCGGCAAGGTGAGGGCTAAAGCCCAAAACCAGCGGCTGGGTTTTTTCCGGACATTTAAATAAACTGCTAAACCCACCATATAAACAGTGAATTCACTGAGCAGCGTGATAGTCCATGAGTTCCAAAACCCAAGTCCTAGCATTGGCCCGTTCATTAAAAGGGGCATATCGGGACGATGTACCCAAAAATCTAGAAACCAATGGCTGCTCACGAGTAATCCAATGATAAAAGCTGTTTTAATGTTTTTTCTTATTAAAAAATTTATACCGCCCAATAAAATCGCCCAGCCCAGGACGCAAATCAAACTGTGCGTATAAGGATAGTGAAAATCAAAGGGGGTGAGTTTGGTAATGCCCGGGACAATTTTGACACTTTCTAGACCCAGTAATAAAAAAAACGGCCAAATTAAATCAAGCCAATTCGTCGCCAGTAAAAAAGTACCCAGTGAAGTCTTGGGTGCCAGCTTTTTTGCTGCCATTCCTAATCCGTAATGTCCAATAAACATAGGGTTATTTTACCCAATTTATTTTTTTAAGGTCATTTTAATTTCAAAGTGGGTATAATCACTTCATGTTTAAGCGCAAACAAATTTTGGCCTTAACACTAGTAGCGATGCTACTCGTCGTCGCGGTCTGCGGAGCTTTTTGCGCGACGATGATTTCGCATAACAATCATTCGTGTTGTCCTTCGTCTCAGTCTTCGGCCACCGGCATGGATCATTCTGCCGATCATAAAATTTCAAGTCCTGCTTTAAAAGTAGAGGCACAGCGTTTTGAAACATCTGATCGAATTGCAATTCCTCAGGCTGTTTTGCCAGCAGCGACTCGCAGTTTAAGTACTGAGAGGGTAACGGTCTATTCTCCGCCAACGCAGCTTTATGCTCAGGCACAAGTACTCGATCACAGGTTCAAAGGTTCTAAAGACTTTATCTAATTTCTTCTTTCTTTAATTAAAAGTTTTTAACTTTTCTAGAGAAGGAAGATTTATGCGTTATTTAATAGTCATTATATTTTGGATTTTTTGTCTGCTCGGCTCTAATAGCTGGGCAAGCCCTTACACCCTAGATCAGCTGGATGCGGATTTAGTGTCATCTAATCCTAAATTAAAAGCACTGCAGCTCAATTATTTGGCCCTGCGTTCTTATATTAAGTCGGAGGCCAGTTTTAATGATTTAACGGCCGGGGTGGAATGGCGCGGTCAGCAGCGTTCTCTTTTTTTAGCTCAACAAGTTCCATTCTGGGGGAAATTAAATGACTTGGAAAAAGTGGCTGCTTTTGAATCGCAAGAAGCTTATTTTGAATATGCTGATTATCAGAATCAGCTGCATCAGGAAATAATGAAATTAATTTACCGCCAAAAAATTCTAAAAGAAAAATTTAAAATCTACAGTGAAGAGTTAAAAACTTATGACCAAACTCAAGCCGGATTATCTGCTCGTTTGGCCAGCGGCAAAGGCAGCATGGCTGATTTGTATGCTCTTAAATTAGCAAAAACGAATTTACAAAAGCAGTTAATAGATTTGAAGCAACAGCAGACCGAAGTGATTCAGGCGCTTATTGAAAGAATTCCGGTAAATGCAGAAGTGAGTTTTGAAAATCCTTTGCCCGCTTTAACGGCATTGAGCGTCAATTCAGATCAAGTGCTTAAAAATCTTTTTGAAAAAAACTATTTATTGCGTCAAAAACAAATGGCGATTCAGAAACGCTTTTGGCAGTTAGAACTGGCCCGCAAAGGTTATTTTCCTGATTTCAATGTCAAAGTAGGTTCAATGGAAACACCTGGGATGAAGAATGAATTGATGGGAGAATTTTCAATTAATATTCCCTGGTTTAACGCGCGTCATGACGGCCAAGTGGAATGGACTCAGTCTCTGGGAGAAATGAATGAGAGTGAATTGCTGGCATTACAGCGAGAGTTAAAATCTAAAACAACGGTTCTGCTTTCGCTTTGGAAAAATATTTTAGAAAAAAACAGTTTAATCACTGAACAAACCCTTAAATTTACCAAGCTGCGCTATGAATCGATTAAAAATTTGTATCAAACGGATCAAGCCGATTTGAGTGATCTGACTGCAGCTCGCAGAGAATTTTTGCAAGCCAAACTTGAAGCCCTGGACCTGCAAGAACAGGGTTTAAGCACTTATCTTGATTTAATGATTTTGGTTCCCTCAATTTCTAGTCCCTTAAAGGAGGCTTTATGAAAAAAGTTTTTATTTTTTTATTAGTGCTTGTTGTCATTTTTGGTATTTTACTTGTGGCCTTTGGGGATAAGTTGTTACATAAGGAAGGTCCGGTCAGCGGATTATGGCACTGCCCGATGCACCCAGATTATATTTCTGATAAACCAGGCAGCTGCCCTATTTGTGGCATGACCTTGGTGCCAATTCCACCTGATCATCCGCATTCTCACGCACAGCCTGTGTATCAAATCAAATTAACTGAAAACCAAGAGCAATTGATCGGAGTTAAAACTGCGACGGCTACTGTCAAAATGCTCAAGCAAACAGTCGAAGCAACTGCCGTCATTGCCCACGACCCTGAACTATATGCAGCCCTGATGGAATACCGACAGACTTTGGGCACTGAATTTGAACAGGCAGCCAGTCTTAAATTACATCACATGGGTTTGTCTCATGCTCAGATCAGAAGTTATTTAAAGTATTCAAATGCTCAATTAAAAAATTTATTGTTTTCACACCAGCAAAATCAAAAATTGTGGCTGTATGCACAAATTTATGAACAAGATGTTGCGCTGGTGAAACCTGGCCAGCGCATGTTAATACAAAGTGAATCAGCCCCCGGAGTTATTTTTCAGGGGCGCATCGAGTCTTTAGATCAAAAGATTGACCCCGAAACTCGCACTCTGCGGGTAAGGGCATTGGTGCAAAATAAAGATAATCTGCTTTTGCCTGAAATGTACGTGCAAACCCGAATTTTGATCCCGATGACACAAAAGTTATCAGTGCCTAAAGAAGCGGTGCTAGATACGGGCATTCAAAAAATTGTTTTTGTTAAAACAGGCCCCGGTCTTTATGAACCTCATGAGGTCATCACGGGCGCCTTGGCAGGTGATGATTATGAAATTAAAAAAGGTTTAAAAGCAGGCACCGTCGTCGCAGTTTCAGGAGTCTTTTTGCTGGACGCAGAATCAAAAATGAAAGCAGTTAAAGTGGTGAGTGTTTATGATAGATAAAATAATAGATTTTTCAGCTCATAACAAAATTTTAGTGATTCTGTTTACGGTGGTTTTATTATTTTTTGCAGGACAGTCTCTAAAAAATATTCCGCTGGATGCGATTCCTGATTTATCAGACACCCAGGTTATTGTGTATTCAACCTGGGAACAAAGTCCGACCATTATTGAAGATCAAATCACTTATCCGATTGTGACGGCGATGTTGGGAACGGCCAAAGTTAAAACCGTGCGGGGTTTTTCTGATTTTGGTTTTTCTTATGTTTACGTTATTTTTGAAGAAGGGGTGAAATCTGATTTTGCCCGCACACGCGTATTAGAAGCACTGAGTAAAATTCAAAGTCAGTTGCCGGCAAACGCTAAAGTGGGTCTGGGGGCTGACGCCTCTGGGGTGGGCTGGGTTTATCAATATATTTTAAAAGACACTTCTGGAAAAAATGATTTAAGCGATCTGCGCACACTGCAAGATTTTCAAATTAAATATGCTTTACAGGCCATTCCCGGCGTTGCTGAAGTGGCCAGTCTAGGCGGTTATCAAAAAGAATTTCAGGTCAATGTGAATCCCTACGCGCTGAGCGCGCATCAGGTTTCTTTTGAAGAGGTCGTGCGGGTGATTCGTGAATCAAACTTGGAAGTCGGCGGACGGCTGCTTGAAATGTCGGGACACGAATACATGCTGCGCGGCCGCGGGTACGTTAAAAATTTAAAAGATTTAGAAAATACAGTAGTGAAAGTCTCTCCCAAAGGAATACCAGTTCTTATTAAACAAATTGCCAAAGTCAGTTTTGGGCCGGGGCTGCGCCGCGGGGTAGTTGATTACAATGGAGAAGGCGATGTGGTTTCGGGAATTGTGATTATTCGCCAGGGCGAACACGCCTTAAAAGTCATTGATCGAGTCAAGGAAAAAATCGCAGAACTAAAATCCAGTTTGCCAGCCGGGGTAGAAATTGTGCCGGTCTATGATCGCTCTGAATTAATTAAACGGGCTATCCATACTCTTAAAGAAAAATTAATTGAAGAAATGTTAATCGTTAGTTTTGTGATTCTCATCTTTTTATGGCACATGCCTTCGGCGATTGTGCCTATTATCACTATTCCTTTAGCAAGTTTACTGGCTTTTATTCCCATGTATTTGCTGGGCGTATCCGCCAACATTATGTCTTTGTCTGGCATTGCGATTTCTATTGGCGTGCTGGTGGATGGGGCCATTATCGAAGTGGAGAATGCTTATAAGCGTTGAAAAGAATTGCAGT
>CAYMKA010000078.1:0-8173 GCA_964390935.1 uncultured bacterium | reverse complement strand
TCTATCGCTCAGACAAAAGCATTAAATTTCAAAATATTTACAATCAAGTTTTTCAAGCCATTCGCATTGTGGTGAATCACGAAAAAGATAATTTAAAACATTTTCTGGAAAACTATTTAAAGTGGTTAACGCCAGGAGCAAGGCTCGTGATTATTAGTTTTCATTCTGGAGAAGACCGCATGGTCAAAGAAGCCTTTGCCAGAGAAGCCAAAGATTGCTTATGCCCTCCTTTTTATCCAGTTTGCAAATGCGGACATAAAAAACAGATCAAAATTTTGACAAAAAAGCCTGTCGTAGCGAGTAGCGAGGAAATCAAAGTCAATTCGCGCAGTGCTCCAGCCAAGCTAAGGGCAATCCAGAAGCTCTAGGGTTATAATTCGGCATGCCAAAAAACGTCGGGGGCATTTATTGGTTTAGACGGCAGCTGCTGTGGTTAGGGCTCCTTCTCTCTTTTGTCCTTATTTATTTAACCGGCCAAATCAATGTCATCCGCCTGACAAACGAAATTATTAAAACCGAAAAACAAAACGAACTCCTTAAACGCGAAAATGAATCTTTGCAGATTCAGATTAACCAGGCTACCTCACTCGAACAACTTGAAACCAGCGCTCAAAATATGCTGCACATGACTCAACCAGGGCGCGTCGTCTTTTTGAAAAAATAAAATGAATCACTTTCAAAAACGAGTTATTTTAATTTTAATTCTACTCAGTATTCCAGCAGGTCTTTTATTTTTACAACTAGTTCGTCTCCAGGTTATTGAAAGGCAATCCCTCAATCAAAAACGCATCCAACAATCACAGCAAATTATTGCGATTCCTGGCCGCAAAGGAAATATTTTTGACCGTAACGGCACTTTACTCGTCACAAATATTGATAGTTATGCACTTTATGCTGTTCCACCGCGAGTAGAAAATGCGGCAGGCACAGCCGCTTTTTTAAGCCGTATCATTCAAACAGATGAACTAAAGCTTAAAGAAAAGTTAACTTCGCCAACTCAATTTGTATGGCTTGCTCGTCAACTGACCAAAACCCAAAAAGATTTAATTAAAGACAAAAAAATAACCGGACTCTATTTTATTGAAAACACTCGCCGCATTTATTTAAAAAATAAATTAGCAGGACAAGTTTTAGGCTTCACCGGTATCGATAACCAGGGTTTATCAGGAATTGAATTTGCTTATGACAAAATTTTATCTGGCAAAGATGGTTTTTTAGTGATTGAACAAGACGCCACAGGACGTGAAATGTATTATGCCAACCGCATTTTAAAAGAACCCATCAACGGCCAAGATATTAAGTTAACTCTTGATGAAACCCTGCAATACTTTTCAGAAAAATATTTAAAGAAAGCCATAGATCGTCATCAAGCAAATTCAGGATGTATCCTCATTCAAGATGTTCAAACTGGAGAAATTTTAGCGATGGCCTCTTATCCATTTTTAAATCCTAATATTTTTTTAAACACACCTGAAATGAATCGTAAAAACTTAGCCATTCAAAAAGTTTATGAGCCGGGATCTACTTTAAAGTTAGCCACGGTGGGCACCGCTCTTGATTTGGGAATGGTTAATCCTGATACCAAATATCAAAACGAAGAAACTTTAAAAGTCGGCGAACACACTATTCATGAAGCCGAACGTATTAAAGATCCCAATAGTCAAAAAACCATTGCTGAAATTATTATCGAATCGATTAACGTTGGTTCAGCCAAACTGGGACAGCGGATTGGCAAAGAAAATTTATTTAAAAACTTTAAAAAATTTGGTTTTAGTGTGCGCACCGGCATCGCGTTGCCTGGTGAAGAGGCCGGATTATTTAATGACCCTCAAAAATGGAAAGACGTTGAGCAAGCCACGATCCCCTTTGGACAAGGCATTGGCATCACCCCCATTCAATTGATCAGTTATGTCTCGGCTATTGGAAACGACGGTTATTGGCAGACCCCCAAAATCATCAGCAAAATTAATGACAACGATCCTAAAATAAAATACACGCGCAAAAAAATATTAGAGAGTAAAACCGCCTGGCAGTTAAGAACCATGATGCAAGATGTGGTTAGAAAAGGTTCTGGTGTTGCAGCAGCGATTCCCGGATATTCTATTGGCGGAAAAACCGGAACCGCACAAAAAATTAATCCTAGTACGGGTCGATATGACACCCAAAACTATATCTCCTCTTTTGTAGGCCTAGCCCCACTGAAGCGCCCCAAAATTGCTATCTTAGTAGTCATCGATTCGCCCCAGCGAGATTATTACGGCGGTGTTGTTGCAGCCCCTGTTTTTAAAGATATCGCCCAGACAGCCTTGAGAGTTTTGAACGTTGGGCCGGATGAATTGTAGATTTGTAGGGACCGAACAATGTTCGGCCCTACAAGAGGCCTATTAAATTACTTAACTTAATATATTCTTCCAAAGTTAAATGCTCTGCCCGCTTATCAAATGAAATGCCGGATTTTTCTTCAATGAACTTAATATTTTCTTTGCCCCCAAACAAATGACTGCTGCGTTCAAAGTTATTTCTAATTTTTTTACGTTTTGAAAAAAAAGCTGCCTCTAAAAGCTTTTGATAGAGATCCTTATTTTTAATTTGGCCCTCTAAATCAAAACGAGGAATGAGCCTAACAATCGCTGAATCGACTTGAGGCATCGGTTTAAAAACTTTACGCGGTACAATAAATAGCATTTCGACTTCAAAATGAAGTCCCGCAAAATAAGACAATTTACTATTACCCTTTTCAAACAACATTAGTTTTTCACCATATTCTTTTTGAGTCATTAAAACAATTTTTTTAATGTGGCTTTTATTTTCAACCAGGGCTTCAACAATGGGAGTGCTAATGTGATAAGGAATATTACCCATCACCACCAGGTTCTTTTTATTTTTAAAAAACTGAGCAGGGTCTTTTAAAAAATCGGCTTCGATAACCTTAAGAGATGTTTCTTTAAAGTTTTCTTTGAGTAAACCTACCCAACGCGGGTCAATTTCAACGGCTGTGACATTTGGTGTTTGTTGCAAAATCATTTCAGTCAAAGCCCCTTCGCCAGGACCAATTTCTAAAACCTCATCGGTTGGTTCTAATTCGGTCTCTTCGACAATTTGAATAGAAACCCCTGGGTCAATTAAAAAGTTTTGACTAAGATTTTTATTTAATTTCATATTTTATTTATTTTTTACAAAACGAATGGCCACTTCAATGGCGCTTAATAAACTAGCCGGGTTGGCCAGTCCTTTTCCGACAATATCAAAACCGGTTCCGTGATCCACGGAAGTTCGTATAACGGGCGAACCCAGAGAAACGTTAACAGCCGTGTCAAAAGCGACTGCTTTAAGCGGAGCCAGGCCCTGGTCATGATATTGAGCGATCACCAAATCAAACTCTTTTTGCATAGCTCTGTAAAAAAGCGTATCCGCCGAATAAGGACCCGAAATATTAATACCCAACGCTTTTGCCTTGAGAATGGCCGGTTCTAATATTTTTATATCTTCATCGCCCATCATGCCTTCTTCTCCGGCATGAGGATTTAGGCCTGCGACGGCTAGACGCGGATTTGAAATGCCGTAACGTTTTAACCCCTCATGAACAACTTGATAAGTTTTGACTAAATCTTTTTTGGCAATCATTTGAGCCACCTCTTTAAGCGGCACATGCACCGTTTGGAGCGCAACGTTTAAGACAGGTGAAAAGAAAGTCATCACCACATCCGAAACACCAGTCATTTGTTTAATGATTTCGGTATGGCCTGTTAGTTTTTCGCCGCCCAACAGCACCGCTTTTTTGTTGATAGGGCCTGTCACAACCGCATCGATTTTATTCGTCTGAGCAAACTCGACAGCCCTTCGAAAAAGCTGCGCACTGGCTTTTCCTGAAGCCCTATCCACTTTCCCTATTTTTAGAGGATCAAAAACAAACTCCGTATCAGAAATGATTTCAATGTTTTTTATTTGATAATAATCAACTGTACTTTGGGGCACAAAATGCAGCCACTGAACTTCAGAAGTTAGTTTTTTTGACTCAATTAAAATTTTAACGATTTCAGGTCCGATTCCATAAGAATCACCCCAACACAGACCGATTCGCATCTTTCCCATCAAGAGAGTTTATAACAGACAGCCGTCGGGAAACAGGACGTATAAAGCGGTTTTGAGGTGGGCAAAAATAAGTATGGATCGTTACAGCATCATGCTAACGAGTCAGCGGGGGCATAAAAGCTTTTATCTGCCTTATATCCACCGCAAAACTCACTACCTATTAATAGCACTCATTGCTGTGCAATTCATCGCTGCCCCTTGGTTTTGGAAAGCGACTCAAAACTACCTAAACGCTCAGCAATACGAAGCGCTGCTAAAAGAACATCAAGTACTTAAAGAAAATGAAAAAGCCCTAAAAGAAAATTTACAGTATATGCACGAAACACTAAAAAAATTGCATGTCTCTGACAAACGACTTAACAGAGCGCTGGGGATTGAAATGCAAAGAGAAAACACTTTGCTAGGAGAAGAAAATTTATTCGCAAAGCAGATTACGATTGAAAACTCGGTTTTTGGAAACCGCATGCTGGTTGAAAAGTTAAAAATCCAAGAGAAAATTCTTTTAGAAATTTACAGCGACTTAGACCATAAAAAGGAATCCAATTTAAATGCCACTGAAATTGCCCAGAAGCTAAATAGCATTTTTAAACATCCTAAAACTCACACCATTTTAGAAATTAGCGCCGAGAACGATAATACAGTTTGGGTCGGCAAAATCGAACAAACCGAACTATTTAGAATAACAGAAGACGATGCGGCTCCCTATTCTTTAAAGCCCGATGTTCTTGCTAAAAAATGGGCTGATGCCATTAATTATGAATTGCAACTCATTAAACCCTCTGCCAATCCGTTTAAACAAAAATTAATGTCCGATATTCCGGTTGAAGAAAAATTATCTTTAGAAATTGACTCCCTGACACTGGCTTTAAACGAACGGAGAGAAAAATTAAATAATTTACGTGACAAGACGATTGAATTTTCTAGACACTTCGCAAGAACACCTTCGATGTTACCTGTTGATTTTCCGATCGCTTCTCCCTTTGGAATGCGTGTGCATCCTTTAACAAAAACTCCTTTATTTCATAAAGGGCTAGATTTTGCAGCCTATTACGGCACCCCCGTTTATGCGACAGCTGATGGAACGGTAACTGTCGGCGGTCCTTATAAAGGTTATGGCAATACCGTTAAAATTTATCATGGTTGGGGGATCACCACCCTTTATGCTCATAACAGCCAAATTTTAGTAAAACCAGGTGATTGGGTTCGCAAAGGACAAATGATTGCACGTAGTGGCGCCAGCGGTTTTGTGGAAGGCGCTCACGTTCACTATGAAGTTTTAAAAGGCGGTGTTGCGATTAATCCGCTGCCCTACTTAGATTTAAATATTTTATCTGCAAGTACAACCTGGACAGAATAATTTCTATTGATAAGTTTTAAGCGACGCCGACTTTAGTTTTTGACTTCGGAAAACTAATGCCGATTTTTTTCATACGTTCTAAAGCTTCTTTAATGCGTGCTTCACTTTGAACCATCGACACGCGCACATAACCTTCGCCTTCATCGCCAAATGCAGTTCCTGGAGTCACTGCAATACCGGCTTTATCAAGTAAAAACATCGTAAAAGATTCTGTATCAAAATCTTCTGGGATCGGCAGCCACACATAAAAAGTAGCAGTGGGTTTGGCGACCTTCCAACCCAACGCATTAATGCCGTCCACAAAAATATCGCGGCGTTTTTGATAAATTTTTCTAATTTCAACTAGCTCAGCATCGGTGATATTAAAAGCTTCAATCGCAGCCAATTGATTCACCATAAATAAACCATAATCTAAATTAGTTTTTAATTTAATCAGTGATCGAAGCAATTGTTTGTTACCCGTTGCATAACCGACACGAAAACCAGCCATGCTAAATACTTTAGACATCGTTCTAAATTCAATGCCAATATCTTTTGCGCCAGGAATACTCATGAGACTTACCGGCGGTTCCCCTTCGTAATAAATTTCACCGTAAACATAATCGTGAACCAAAATAATATTATATTTTTTACAAAAGGCGACGGCTTCTTCAAACAAACTTCTAGGAGCGACTTGAGCAGTTGGATTTGATGGATAACTTAAAATCATCATTTTGGCTTTTTTAGCAACATCGATATCAATTTTTGAAAAATCAGGCAAATAACTGCCATTTTTTAAAGGCATTGCCATGGGTGTTCCACCCGCAAGTAATGTTCCACGAATGTGTGCTGGATAAGCAGGCTTCACCATCAAGGTAATATCGCCAGGATTAATAAAAGCAAAACTAAAATGAACAAGACCCTCTTTAGAACCAATTAAAGGAATCACTTCATGTTTTGGATCGATTTTTCCGCCGCCCGTGCGCTCTACCCACTTTGCAGCCGCTTCACGAAATTCAGGCAGTCCGTCAAAAGCAGGATACTTTAAATATTTTTGAACATTCATGGCTTCTTGAGCTTTTTTAATCACTTCGGCACGAACCGGTAAATCGGGATTACCCATGCCTAAATCAATTAAATCTTCTCCACGTGCAACGACTTGAGCTTTTAGTTCATCCAAACGTGCGAAAACATAAATTGGTAAATTTTTGAGACGTTCTGATTCTTGAAAATTCATATTTGTGTATTATCCAACAAATTCGCCCGCATGATAAGACGAACGAATGAGCGGGCCTGAGAACACAAATTTAAAACCCAACTCCAAACCCATCACTTCATAACGTTTAAATTGTTCGGGAGTAACATATTCTTTGACCGGCAATTGGGCTTTGGAAGGACGCAAATATTGCCCCAAAGTCATCATTTCAACATCATGAGCGCGCAGATCACGCATGACTTGCAAAACCTGCTCTTCATTTTCACCAAAACCCAGCATGATTCCAGATTTAGTCATAAATTCTGAAGCCGTACGACCTGCTCCCATGGCTTTAGCTGCCTTGAGAACCGTAAGTGATTGCTGATAATTAGCTTGGGGACGTACAAACGAATAAAAAGACTCAATCGTTTCGATATTGTGATTAAAAACATTTGGTTTAGCGTCGATAATCATTTTCAAAGCTTCTAAATTGCCTTTAAAGTCAGGTGTTAACACTTCAATCGTGACTAATGGATTAAACAGTTTCACAGCGCGAATCACGTCCGCAAAATGTTTGGCACCGCCTTCTTTTAAATCATCGCGGTTAACGGAAGTAATCACAGCATGTATAAGCCCAAGTCTCGTCACAGCTTTAGCGACCTGCTCTGGTTCATGAGGATTAATCGCTAAAGGTTTGCCAGCTTTGACGGCACAAAACCCACAAGTTCGGGTGCAGGTATCGCCTAAAATCATAAAAGTAACCGTTTTGTTTTTAAAACATTCGCCTCGATTAGGACATTTGGCTTCTTCACAAACCGTATGAATTTGATCTTCCTGTAATATTTTTCGGATCTCTTCACCCTGCTCGCGTTTGGATATCTTTTGCTTAAACCATTCAGGAAGTCTGGCAGTGGTTTGTTCTACTCCGGCTTCGGTCGCTTTGGTAAATTGTTTAACAGTCGTTTTAGCGCGCATGTCTGAACATTCTATAGGGTGTTAAAAAATAAATGAATCAGCTTAACTTAGATAACGATTTATAGTAGCTTTAGCATTAGGAATCCTATGAACAAATTAAATCAAAAAATAGCAGCGATGCCTGGCATGGAAATTGGAGAAATACAGGGTTATCAATTTCATGGTTTCGCTAATCTAATGGGAGTCGAATTTAACAGGGCTATGGCCAGCTTAGCTCTCGATTTTTCTGATCAAAAAATTAAAAGAAGTGAAGTGGTGAGCATAAGGACAAGCGTAGAAAAAAACTATTTTTTTGGCACCAAAGGAATTGATCAAGTTCACTTTGAAATAAAAACAAAAAATAAGACTCAAGAATTGGAAATTCACAAGAGGTCTATTTTTCCAAGCGATATAAGTGTAAAAAAACATAGAAACAAACTCATTAAGGCTTTAGGTTTTGCCGGTCTGACAACACTGCACTCTCCCATTTTTTATATTTTTGGAAACAAAATGCTGGGTTCTTCATTTTCAGCGATTATTCTTCTTGCGATTAATGCCTACTTTTATTTCTCTCTGATACGATCCTTCATTAAACA
>CAYMKA010000077.1:0-8206 GCA_964390935.1 uncultured bacterium | reverse complement strand
TTATGGACTCCAGAGGTAATCCAACAGTAGAAGTAGAAATTGTTTTGCAAAACGGCGTTTCTGCCAGCTTCAAAACTCCTTCTGGCGCTTCAACCGGTGCTTATGAAGCTCATGAATTACGTGACGGCGAAAAAAGCCGCTTTGGTGGAAAAGGCACAGTGACTGCTGCTGCTAACGTGATTGATGTTTTGGCCCCAGCGATTGCTGAAATGGATATTTTTAACGGCGATGCCATCGATGACAAATTGATTTCTCTTGCTGGTGAAAACAAAAAAACAGTAGGTGCTAACGCGACTTTGCCAGTATCTCTTGCAATCCGCAAAGTTGCTGCTGCTGCAAAAGGTCTGCCTCTTTATAAATATTTAAATCCTAAAGCCAACACCCTGCCCATCCCCATGTTTAATGTTTTAAACGGCGGTGCGCACGCTGCGGGATCAGTTGATTTACAAGAATTTATGTTAATGCCCATTGGCGCAGCAAACTTTGGGCAAGGTCTGCGAATGGTTTCAGAAGTTTTTCAAATTTTGAAAAAAGAAACCAAAGTGGGCGTGGGCGACGAAGGCGGCGTGGCTCCCAGTCTTCCTAGTAACGAAGACGCTTTGAAAATTATTTCGCAGTGTATTGAAAAAGCAGGTTACAAATTAGGAACCGATTTTAAAATTGCATTAGATCCTGCTTGTTCTGAACTTTGGAACCATGCAGAAGAAACCGGCAAAAAAGGCCAATACTTTTTCTGGAAAGGTTCAAAAGAATACAAAACTTCTGAACAAATGATTGAAATGTTTGCTTCTTGGGTTGAAAAATACCACATCATCTCTATTGAAGATGCTTTGGGAGAATTTGATGACGAAGGTCAAACCAAACTCACTCAAAAACTAGGCAGCAAAATTCAACTTGTGGGAGATGACTACTTTGTAACCAACCCTAAAATTTTCGAAGAAAAAGGCATCAAAGCTAACCGTTTAAATGCTATTCTTTTAAAAATTAACCAGATTGGTTCATTTAAAGAATCACAACAAATTGTTGATTTGGCTAAAAAACATAACTATTCAGTCGTTGTTTCTCACCGTTCTGGTGAAACAGAAGACGATACCATCGCTGACCTCGCTGTTGCATGGGGTTCATCTCAAATTAAAACCGGTTCAACCAACCGTTCAGACCGAATTGCAAAATTCAACCGCATTTTGGCTATTCAACAGTACATGGAAACTGAAGGCGTGACTCCAAAGTTCTGGGGCAAAGACGCTTTCTTTTCTATTAATAGAAAATAGTTAAAAGCTTTTGAAACCAAAGGAAAGGGACTCGCAAGGGTCCCTTTTTTATTTGAAACAACTCTAAAAAACAAACGATTAAATAAAGATGCATTTCAACCATAAATTGATAAGTGATGAAGGATCAGCAAATCATTTTCTATTGATAGCCCTCAGTAAAGACTTTCTGAAAGATTGGTCAATTGAAGAGTCTGAGCATAATTTATTACAAATAGGTCTGGGAAAAAATTATAAAAAAGATCGTTCGATTGATTACTCTTTTTTGTTAAGAGAAAGCCGGCAGCTGGTTGAAATTTTTCAATATGCTGAAGGCAATCAAAATATTATGGATGGTTTAGCCGGCTTTATTGGAAAAAACTCTGTTTTTTTTAAAGAGGAAGACTCTGAAATTTTATTACACCATGTCTTTAAACCCATTTGCCTGCTCTATGATCAGTTGCTGACAGAATATGCCGCCGACTCTAAACGAAACGATGAAGACTATTGCAAATTAATTTTTGAATCAATCAATCCTTATTTGGAAAACCTGCTATTCAATTTACCTACTTTTATCGAAACCTTAGAATATTTAAACAAAATTTTAGCCAAAACTGATGAAAAAATTTATGTTTTCAAACTTTTTTCTGTCCACTTAAGTCAAAAACATACTGATTTAGAAATCTTTGATGTCACCACAAAAATGATTTTTCCTTCTCTCAAGCATTCAATTAATCCTCATCAATCGATCGCTTTGCAATTAAATTTGTATGTTTTATTTCCTGATGAGTTCAAAAAAAATCATACCGCCATTGCCACGAGCATTGCCATTTTAGAAGAAGTTTTCAAAGACAATAGTCGTTATTTGCTTGATTTAGTCATTCCGATGTTTCAGTATTTAAAATATTTAGGACAAGAGACAAATCTTATAAAATATTTATGTCTTAAGATGCCCTCCCTCATTCGAATCCATGATTCGATTGTGGCGCACTATAAAAAATTAAAAGAAGAAGAACGCACCCCTGTTAAACTCAATAAAGTTTTCTCTAGCCTTAAAAATCTTTTAATAAATAAACCCCTTTACTTTAAAAAATTAGAATCCTTTGCCCATAGCGGAGAAATGTTGGGAATTGGTTTTTATAATCATTTCAACACTTTAAACCAATCTCAAGATAAACTGTCTCAGTGAATTTAAGCTATTATATTTTTAATAAACCCTTTCAAGTTTTATCGCAATTTACTCCCATCGATGATAAAAAATGTTTAAGAGATTTCATTAATATTCCGCATATCTATTCGTGCGGCCGGCTAGATTACGATTCTGAAGGAATGCTTCTTTTAACCAATGACGGATCTTTTATTAACCGCATCACTGACCCCCAGCACAAGTTGCCTAAAGTTTACTTAGCGCAGGTTGAAGGAGAAGTAAGTCCTGAGGCACTCGCGCAATTAGAACAAGGAGTGATGATTGAAGATAAAATGACACTCCCTGCCCAAGCTTGTTTGTATCAAGGGGCTGACCAAATTCCTAAACGAGATCCTGACATTCGTTACCGAAAAGATATTCCAACGTCTTGGATTAAATTAACTATTTATGAGGGTCGTAACCGTCAGGTTCGTAAAATGACCGCCAAAGTCGGCCACCCCACCCTACGCCTCATTCGTTACGCCATCGGAAACTTAAATATCAAAAACATGGAACCTGGTGAATTAAGAGAGCTGACCAAAGCTGATCTCTCAAATTTATTTCAAAAAAAGTTATCCCAATAAAAATTTAACACCCAAGCAGAGCAAAATCACTCCGCCAAAAATTTCAACATTCTCACTCCATTTAGATTGCAATCGGTTTTTTAAATTCCTTGCCAAGAATAACCCAAGATAAGTTGCTAGCACAGCAAACAAAGCAATAACGGGAGCATAAATAAAAATGGGTTTTCCTACTGCCCCCAGGCTGACCCCTACTCCCAACGCATCAAAACTGGTAATCATTGAAATAAACAATATCTTAAGAGAGCCATGAACCTTAATCTCAGTGGTCCGATCAGATCCTGATCTCAAATCTTTTATTCCGTTGTAAATCATATTCAGACCGACTATCCACAGCGCAACAAAGGCTAACCACTGAACTGAAGCTGAAAGAATTCCAATAAAAGAAAGTCCTAAGACATAACCAATGTAAGCGGCCAGTCCTTCGCTTAATCCCGAACTAAAGGCAAAAAAGCTGGCTCGTTTAAGAGTAAAAGGGCGAGTGCCCATCGCTAGTGCGGCTGAAAAAGAATCTGTACTGAGTACTAACGAAAATAAAATTAATTCAAACATTTATTAAATATCTTCAAAATCAAATAAACTTTCTAAATCTTCTTTGGTAATTTGTTTAGCAAAGCTTTGGTCTGCCACAATCACAGATTCATTTAATTTACGTTTATCTTGCTGTAGTCTTAGAATTTTTTCTTCGACCGAGTTTTTAGTAATCATTTTATAAACAAATACTTTTTTCTCCTGGCCCATACGGTGTGCACGATCTGTCGCCTGATCTTCAACAGCCGGATTCCACCATGGATCAAAGTGAACGACATAGTCCGCATTTGTTAAATTGAGACCCGTGCCACCGGCTTTAAGACTTAGCAAAAACAGAGAGGCATTTTTTTCTTTTTGAAACTTTTCAATAATTTCCTGACGATTTTTAGTTGAACCATCTAAGTAAGCAAATGGAATATCATTTTGTTTAGCCCAATTTTTAATAATCGTTAACATCGAAACGAACTGACTAAAAACGAGAATGCGGTGCTTTTCTTCTAAAATTTCACTAATGGTTTCCTTAAAGAGTTCAAATTTTCCAGAACTGAGATGCTCAAACTCGGGAGAAATCAGACCCGGATGACAACAAATTTGGCGCAGTCGTAAAAGCGCTGACAAAATATTGAGTTGATTTTTCTCAATGCCCTCTTTTTTAATTTTTTGCATCAGATCTTTTTTGGTTTGCAGCACAATATCACGATAAATTTCTTTTTGTTCGTCCGTCATTTCACAATAAGTCGCAATTTCGGTTTTTTCAGGCAGTTCGGTGAGCACTTGTTTTTTGAGACGGCGTAACACAAAAGGCTTAATTTTATTTTGTAAATGTTTTGCGGTTTCAACCTGCGACAACTTTTCGATAGGCACTTGATAATAATCTTGAAAATAAGATTGGGCTCCCAAAAAGCCAGGCATTAAGAAATCAAAAATAGACCACAGTTCTGATAAATGGTTTTCAATCGGAGTTCCAGTTAAAGCCAGTCTTTGACTACTGTTAAGAGTTTTGACTGCCTTCGCTGTCTGTGAAGCTGCATTTTTAATATTTTGAGCTTCATCCAAAATAATATAGTCATAATTCACTTTGCCCAGGGTTTCTAAATCACGACGCACCAAATGATAGGTGGTAATGACCAGATTGGCTTTTTTAAGCTCAGCCGTTTGTTCGGCACGTTTATTGCCCGACCACAATACAATCTTAAAAGGCAGCCCCAATTTTTCTACTTCGCTTTTCCAGTTCCATAAAACCGATGTCGGACAAACAATTAAATGAGGCTTGTTCGACTTAAGCATCTGCAAGAAAAACAGAGTTTGAAAAGTTTTTCCCAGCCCCATGTCGTCGGCCAAAATTCCACTAAAACGAAACTCTTTCAAAAACCACAGCCAATGCAGCCCTTTAATTTGATAAGGACGCAGCCATTTTTTAGCTTCAACTGACAAAGGCGCTTCTTCTATTTCTTCAAAATTTCTAATTTTTTCTAATGTCTTTTTAAGGTCATTATCAATTTCTAACTGATCATCTCCTAAAAGGGCGGCCGTGTGAGCTAAATGAAACATACCCAGCTTGGTGGGTTCGGTTGTTTTTTCGACTCCCAATTCGTCGAGCAATTTTTGATTTTTAGCAACTTCATCTTCGGGAATTAAAATTTGACTGCCGTCTTTTAATTGAAAATATTTTTGACCTTTTTGCAGAGCAGTTTTTAATTGCTCATGGGTAATTTTCTCAGCGCCTACTTTGTAATCTAAAACCATTTCAAACCAATCTTGACCTGACTCCAGGCGATACTGAGAAGTCATTTTTTGTTTATTCATTTTGACTTTGATTAAGTCTTTGGTGCCTAAAATTTTCCATTCTTTTGCCAAAAGAGGTAAATGGTTTACTAAAAAATCTACAACCTGATGAGTTTCTAAAACCCAATTTTTTTGCTGACCGGTAGAAGTCAACGTAAAACCAAATTTTTGCAAACGAGCAACTGCTGCCTGTTCAAAATCTTTGTCGCGTTCAATGTATAAATTAGGTTTCTTAGATAAAAAGTATAAGCCCGAAACATTAACGCTTACTTCTCCTACATTTTCATAATTAAAAATAAGGTCTCCCAGAAGCTTTTTATTTTTATTTTGTAATTTCAAAACCGGGGTGGGGACTAACTTAGATAACTTAATCTGCTTAATTTCTTCCGGCAATTCCACTCCGTCAAATTTTGAAATTTCAGGAGCATATCGAAGGGCAAAACTTATTTTTTCTTCTGGAGACAATACCACTGAGCTTTGATTCTGAAAGAAAGGAATCAGCGCCGTTAAGGGAGCTTCATAAAATGTTTGTTCCCACAATAAATAACCTCTTGGCTGACCAAAGAAAATGACTTGTTGTGGGGGAGCTTTTTTTTCACCCAAAATAAGTTCTAGTTTTAATTGAGAATTATCACTTTTGGTATTTTGAATGCTAATACTTTGAAGTGCGGGCTTTGTCGCAAACTGATAACGCATATTGGTATCTAAGTTCATTAAAATACGGGCACTTTTCAATAAAGGCAAAAGCAATGCAAAAGAGTCAGGATCGATATTAAAACCCGTTTTATGCGGATAACCTTTTTGCATTAAAAGCGAAAAAATTGAGCGATCGGTGTGTCCTAAATAACGACTGCGTTCATTTTGTTGGGCAGGGTTACGGGGCAGCCAGCCTTCCAACTGATTAATCCATTTTTTATCTTGCTTGTCATAAATCTGCAAAAAAACAGGATGCAAAGCGTCTTGAATACGCAGAGCATAATCAAACTGAGGAGTAAAAGGTTCTTTAAAATCAACTCTGCCCAAATAACCTAAGAAAGGAGATGTCTCAGAAGTTTCTCCTATCTGATCTAGATATTGAATAAGAACAGCGGTGGCATGTTCACATATGTCGTGCCATTCATATTCACAGTCACAAACCGATTCAATCACATCATTTTTAGCGGTGATTTTAACGAGATGAGGCTCTAAAGCGCCGTTGCGCACTTTGGCTGTAATTTGAGTGGGCGTCACGGCCACATCAAACACTTTACCTTCTTTAAAATGAATTTGACCTGATTTAAAAATATATTCGCCAGCCCACTCTTTGGTCTCAGAGAGGGTTATGGGGTAAGCAATTTTTTGCATTTTGCGATTATCAGATATTCAAAAGTGCAAATCAATCAGAAAAAAAGACGACATGATCTTGCGCAGCTTCCGCTTATGCAAAAATGTGTTACACTTTAAAGTTATATTAAAGGAGAAAAAAATGACAAAAACTTCCACAAAAGAAACTTCTTTCGCGTTAGCTGATTTAGATCCGGTAGCTGAATTTATCTTAGAAAAAAACGGAACGCCCACGGAATACGCTAAATCATTAAATGCTTTGGGCAGCGAATTAAAATTGGGCAACACTTTAAAAAATAA
The DNA here is from genome assembly GCA_964390935.1 of uncultured bacterium. Lineage (GTDB taxonomy): Bacteria > Margulisbacteria > CAYMKA01 > CAYMKA01 > CAYMKA01 > CAYMKA01. The sequence continues at coordinate 1,253 of CAYMKA010000077.1, read as the reverse complement.
GCCGCTTATCATCAAAAACATTTCAGAAATTCTTCCCGAAGACCAAAACAAAGCCAAATTGGTATTAATTCGCCATGGCCAGTCCACCTGGAACTTAAGCGAACAATTTACAGGTTGGGTGGATGTGCATTTAACCGAAAAAGGAGAAGCCCAAGCTGAACAAGCTGGAGCCACGATTAAAGGTTTAAAAATTGATGCCCTATACACTTCGACACTCGTGAGAGCTTTTGAAACATTACAATGTGTTTTAAAAGGAGCCGGACTCGATTTAAAAAATTTTCCGCTGGTTAAACACAAAGCGTTAAATGAAAGACATTATGGTCAGCTGCAAGGACTTAATAAAAAAGAAACCGGCGAAAAATACGGTGAAGACCAATTACTCATTTGGCGTCGCAGTTATGATGCGCGCATGCTAAACAACAGCGGCGAAAGTTTGGAAATGACTATCGACAGAGTATTGCCCTATTTTAATCGAGCGATCTTAGGTGAAATACAAAAAAATAAAACGGTTTTAATTACCGCCCACGGCAACAGCCTGCGCGGCATTGAATACACTTTAGAAGGGATGACTCCTGATCAAGTGGTCAAACACGAAATTGCGAACGGCGAACCTCATATTTATGTTTTTGGTCCAGGGCTAACAGTTGATCGAAAATATATTATCCCTCTTAAATAATTAATCTAAATAAAAAGGCCCGTCATTTCTGACGGGCCTTCGTTTTTATCAAACTAGATAATTAACTTATTTATGTGAATAAGTTAAACCTGCAATACCGCCCAAGATAGTAACTTGAACGACTCCGGTTGCAGCCCAAGCTTGAATTAAATCCATTGGATAAAGAGCCCATGCGTACATCGCAACACTGTGAGCAACACAGGTCAACAAAGAAACATAAAAACCATAGCGTAGTCCTTCTCCGATAGAAGTTTTACCGCCGCTATATCCTTGAGTGTAAAGAAAAACAAAAGTCAGAGAAATTAAAATCTGACCGGCAATCATGTAATTCATTAAACTGTTCATTTCAGTCATTGAGCGAAACAGTTTTGCATTTTGAGCATATAAACCAGAAAGCAATTGACCATGAATAACGAAATCAGTAACTAATAAACCGATAAATTCTGCGATACTAGAAATAATAAATTTCTTTCTGTTAATCGTTAATTTAAACGATCCTTTCTTCGTATTTCTTTTTGCTTTTGTCATGTGAGGCCCTCCTTAAAAAATTTAAGACCTTTTGATCGTAGCAGAAATG
>CAYMKA010000076.1:0-8244 GCA_964390935.1 uncultured bacterium | reverse complement strand
GCTTGAACAATTAAATTATAAGTCGCACCCATCGTCGCAGTGGGAACCCAGGTGTAAGTAAAATTAGTCGTGCCATTGGCGGTGACATAATTTAAGCCGCCATCAAAAGATAGAATCACGGCAGACAATCCTGAACCACTGCCAAAGTCTGCAGCCGTTCCCGAAATATTTACAGTCCCGGCAACGGTGTCTCCATTAAATAAATTTGTTAAAGAAGCGTTAGGGGAAGCATCATCTACTGTCATGACAAAAGCATTTGAAGTCCCCACAATCGAACTTGGAGTAACAGTCGTTACAGCACGCACGATTAGCGTTAATGACGTTCCGTCTGGATAGCCACTGGTATCTAAATTAATGGTGTAATTTAAAGTCCCTGTCGCTCCCGTTGCAATAAAAGGTCCGCCGTTAATACTGTAATCCACGCTTTGAATGGGAAAAGCTGAAACAACATTACCGCTGATCGGAACCGTTCCACGATTTATATAAGCGTTTGGGGTATTCACGACGACTGTCGGCGCTGCGGCACTTTTTAAAAGTGTGATCGAATTTAATGTTGAGGTATTTCCAGCTCCATCCATTGCAAAAACCGAGAACGAATAGGCTGTGCCTACTGCATCCGCTGTTGGAACTGTCCAAGAAATACTCCAGTTGAGAGTTCCGGTTGCTGAAGTTTGTGGCACAACGTTTGCAGTGGGCCCATCGATTGTGTAATAAACATTCGTAATTCCAGATAAATTATCAGTAGCTGTTCCACTTTGCGTATTAATTCCGGCCGCTAAATTTGATCCCGAAAATTGGGTAATGGTGACGTTAGGAGAAGTGTTATCAATAATAATATTGGTGACGCTGGCCGTAATATTCGTTGTTCCTGGAATCGAAACATTACCCCAAATAGTGACGTTTGCCGTATCGGCAATAGCTAAGGTATTAAAATTGTAAGTGACTAACGGATTTTGATTTGCAGCGATTAAATTTAATGCCCCTGCTCCAATTTGATAATAATAATTAATCGTAGTAGCCGTGACACTGGTATCTACTTTAACGGGATACGCCTGACGTAAAGCGGCATTGTTCGTAGGAGAAACAAAAGCCAGTCCGATGTAATCAAAATAAATAGATTGCGTCACCACTCTTGAATTTCCAGCCTGATCATAAATAGTGAATGTAATATTTTTTGTGCCAGAAGGGTTTGCAAAACCTAAAGTTATATTTTGTTGAAATGGAACTAACGTATTGATCGTGACGTTGGTCGAAGCAGAAATATTTCCGGAAATAATCATGGTTAAATTTGCTGTCGCAGAAAAATTATCAATCACGCTTAATGTCACTGGCACTCCCGAAGAGGCACTGACAATGGTTGAGCCATTTGCGATAGTAATACTGTTAATTGTTGGCGCAGTCGCGTCAAAAGCCACTTGAAGCACATTGTTAGAAGGCAAAGCAATATTGCCAGCCAAATCTGCAGCGCTGCTGATTGAAAAAGTGACTAGCCCTTCATTTGCCGCAGTCACTGTCACCGAATTTAATCTAAATGTATTATTTGTTGTGACCGTTGTGGCCCAGGTTCCACCGAGTAGAGTTGGATAAGTTCCTGTGCCATTCATTGAAACCACAACCGAAGAAGAAACATTCATCACTTCGTCAAAAATAAAACTTAAAGTAAAGTTTGTGGTTGGTGCAATGTATAAAATACTACCTGTCGGAGAATGTGCAATTAAATTAGGTGAAACATTATCAAGCGTTGCCGTTGTTAAAGCAGTGCCACCATTCACATCGGCAATTAAATTTCCAGAAACGTCCGTAAAAATAGGATTTCCACTCACCACATTAATGGTGTAATCACCGCTGACAGCGCTCGCTAAAGGAAATAAATTATAAGTGACGACCACTGTTTGAAATGCTGGAATCGTTACTGTTGTTGAAACAGTTGTGACATTAAAACTTACTCCTCGTAAATTAGGACCAGGAGCTAAAGTAGAAGTAATAAAAATATCTGTCGGATTTAAAGTGGCCGTTGCATTGAGTGAAGTCACGTTAGTCATTGGCACAAAAATTTGAGTCCCCGGCATTCCAAATGGATCACTCGCAATTGAAATTAAACCCACATTAATTGAAGAAGTTCCTGTCCCTGTGACAGTCCACGAGGTTGTTGGAATGACTGCAGAATAAAAAGTGGGTGTGGTTCCATAAAGATAATCCAAAACGTTTCCACTCGAAACTCCAACGACACTTGCATCAAGAATGACTGTGCCCACCTGGGCAACAGGAGAAACAATCACAGTAAAATTAACTGTTGTGGAAGCTTTGGCTGCAATAGTGCCGACGTTTACGGTGCTCACCACATAATTTGAAAAAAGTTCATTGGCAGGATCGAGAGTATTTAAGAAAAATCTTAGACCTGCTTGGACACTGGTAATCGCACTGTCGCCAGTGTTGCGAATAACATAAGACAGGGTGGTGGTTTGACCCAGCACCACATTTGTTGTCGTCAAAGTCATTGTGGTGGCACTTAAAGTTTCAAAATCTGAAGTGGGAGCATTAGGAGTGCTGGTAAAACCCAGCGCTCCGAAAGCTGCCACATTAAAAGAAACACGCAAATCGCCAGGCTGATTCAGACCAAAATTGCCACCATTGGCAATGGCATGCGTCGGCCCGGCGAATAGACACGCGATTAAAATAACAAACAAAACAAATAATATTAATTTTCTAAACACAAAATCCTTCTCTATTTTTTTACCTTAATAACCCTTGCACTAAGACGATGACCGCTTCCTCAAGTTCTTGATTAGGAATCATAAAATCCTCCTTATTTATTAACTGTGAGTTACGACACACCCCTTTCAGCCATGATTTGATGGGTTAACAAAGCTTTAATTTCAGTTAAGGTATAACGCTTCTCTTTAAGAGAATTAATTAAACGAATAGTCGATAAGGCTTTTTCGGGTTGATAAAGGTTATAGCCGCCTTGAGATTCGGCGTCAGACTTTAGAAGACCTTCTTTAGTATAGAAACGAATAGTGGTAACCAAGACCCCTGCTGCTTTAGCAAGTTCTCCGGCTTTCATTAAAGACTTTGATGCGATCCCGGGGGCTGGGTTCACTACTATTCCTCCATAAAGTTAATAGCTAAACTATTAGCTATTTATCTTCTCTTTACGGATATCGCTCCTAAACTGCCTTTGTTGCGTGTTTTGACGCAATGCGCAGTTCCTGAGCCCCCTTCAATATCTGTCCCCCAGACAAAGAGTAAATCTCAACTTTTCAGAAACCTGATAGTTGAGAGTGGGACTTTAGAGGAATTTAAAAATGAAAAAAAGTAGACAGGTGTTTTATTTTGAAACTATTTTTTACCTGTGATTTTATTAAAAATCGTTAAATCATCCATAGTTTCATTGCCACCACCAGAAGAAGGGTTCATTGGAATCGCAGCAGGATCATTGGGATTACGAACCGGCTCAGTCACAGGCGCATTGACTGGCTGACTACTAGGTTGATTGAGACTAGGATTATTTTGGTTCTGCCATTTTTGTTGCAGATTAGTAATGGTCTGATAATCGACCGGCGTTGAAAAATCTCCTTCTTCAAAATTATAAAGTTTAGCCACGCGATTTTTAACAATAGTGGTTTTATATAACTGCTGGCTGAATTCTTCTTTAATCACCGGTTGGTTGTAAGGTATAAAATCACTCGGCGCATAATTTCCGCCGCTCACTAAGAAATCAATCGCTCCTTGTGCCCAATGTACTCCCTGAGTTTTAACTCCTGGGTCTTGATACCCTTCAAGTCGAGCTAAAACTACAGCAAATTGCGCACGTGTTAATTGATTTGCAGGTAATAATTTGCCGTTAGGATAACCTTGAATTAAACCTTGAGAGTTAATCATTTCAACATTATCAAAAACTCCTTTATATCCTTCGGGTAATTCATAATTTTTTATTTTAACGAGTGCATCCGCTAACTCCACACGCGAGACCACACGCTTAGGATTAAAAAATCCATCTCCATCAGCTTTCACCAAACCAAGAGTCGAGAGAGCGGTGATCGCTTCACTGTTTGCTCCGCGCGGCACATCATTGAATGAAGCTAGACGCAAAACTTTTTTCACTGGAGCAGCAGGACCTTCATGCATGGTCACTTTGATTTCGTTAATTCCCAATTTAATAGGTAACGTTTTAATAAAGTTTCCTTTGGCATCGGCAGGAACTGGCACGCCATTAATTTGAATCACACTTTTTTGATTCACTTGGCCACTCACTTCAACTGTTTTTTCGTAAGTCACAAAACGATCAACCGGTGCAATTAAAATCACTTGCGCCGGAACAGGAACAGTTTCAACTACTTTAGGACTTTCTGTCGGCTCTTCGTTATCCGTGATGGACTCATTACCAACCAGTGACAACGAAAAATAGTGGGTATTAAGATTTTGAACATCACCGTATGGATGATATGCATAATCGAAACGCAGACCTGAAAAACCTAAACCCACGCCCAAAGTAAAATCGGTTTGAGTGCCGGCATTAGTTTGTCCGGCCGAAACATCCGGTGGTAACGCAATTTGATCAACCCCTGCTCTTAAAAAAAATTGATTAATCGGCTGCCATTCGACACCACTGTGAATAAGCCATGGAAAAGAAGGCTGATCGAGATTTTTTTCTAAATCAAAAGCTGTCTGCCAGCGTTGATTAAAAAAAGAATAATTTACCCCTAATTTAAAAATGGCATCGATGTTATCCACTTGTCCTGTTTGATAAGCGACACCGCCCATGGAAGTTCCATTGTTTGCTAAAAAATTTTGAATGACGCCTGCGACTCTTAAATTTGAATTTACTTTCCATAACATTCCAAAATCCATATCAAAACCGGTTGCGCTGTAACCATTGAGTAATGTCGATCCGGTAAATCCTTTATTAAAATATTTCCCCGTAATCCCCAAACTTAAAGATGAATTCAGGCGTCTGCCAAATGAAGCCAGAATGACTTGATCATAAACAGAAGCGCTGGTTAAAAGAGTTCGATCCAGTCTGCCGTTGACCACTGCAGTTGATAAGCCCAATGCAATGTTAGGAACCGTACTGCCAATATAACCAATCCCAATACTGCCGATGCCTTCCATCGGCAAAACAACCCCCAGCAATTGATAGTCAACCGCTTCTAAAACCTGAGTTGTCATTGAGATCGCTTTCACCGAGTCGATAAAGCCTAAATTGGCCGGCGCCATAAAAGCAGCGGTGCCATCATTATAAAAAGCGATTCCGGCCTTACCCATGCCCAACGGTCTGGCCCCTGCGCCAATTTGCAGCGGGTCGTTCGTACCAAGAGTAGCCAAAAGATGAGGAATAGACACCAGCATCCAGCCCAAAATAAAAAATAGTATTTTTTTATTTTTCAATCTTATTTCCTAGTTCAAAATGACAATTTTCAATTTTCCAAGCGATTGTTTTTTGCCATTGATTGTTCCAATGACCTGGCAAATGTAAGTTCCATTGGGCAAGCGTTCACGACCGTTGCTGTAAAAAGTTGATCTGCCGTCCCAAGTCACTGTGTTGTAACCGGCATGAGCGCCTTGGCTGCCGCTAGGAATATCCTGGCGATAAACCATTTGACCGGTCAGGGTGTAAATACGCAAACTAATTTCTCCATCAGCCGTCAGGTCATAAATAATATCGGTCGTATCATTAACCCCATCGTTGTTTGGCGAAAAAGGATTCGGAACGTTAGCGGGCGCTTTTGAAATCGCCAGCGTTGTACCGCCAACTTGAACAGAACGAGTGATCGGTGTTCCCACAGTCAGCAATGCATCGATAACTCCAATATCAATTAAATGAGTGCCGTTTGTAAAAGCAATTCCTGGTGTCACAACAAAAGACAAGTAATAACCGTTGGGACTCACTTGAGTGATTGAGTTCGGAGTGGTGAATCTTAAAATTCCATCGATTGTCACTCGAATACTCGAAAGAATCGGCGTGCCACCCGATAAGTTAACATAAGCTGCTTGTATCACCGGTTGTACGGCAACCGTGTCCCCGTTTTGTACAAAATAATTATCAAAAAGAATTCCAGTAAAAAATGGAATCGGTGAAGTCACGTTAAATGTTGGTCCCGAAAAAATAACATTGGTCGTATTTCCAGCTAAATCACTAACTAATAGCGTATTAAAAGTTCCAACCGAATTTAAATTTGCAGAAACGGGAACTGCTACAAAACCATTCCACGTGATTCCTGCCGTATTACTAGTGAACGACACTGTCACCAGTGTTGTGGTCACTCCCGTATTAAAAGAAGCCACCATGGAAGGCGTTGTAAGTAGCGCTTCGCTCGAAATTAAATTAAAAAGATAATTTTGTCCGGCTGGAGTTGTCCCCAGATGCACTAAATTAATGGTCGGCACTCTCGTATCAATCACAAAGGTCGCTGCATTGGTCGTTGGCAGCATGACAAGTCCTGTTAAATCTGTCCCCAGTGAAACACTAATCGTTGCAGTTCCGTCATAAATTGCTGACATCGCAGCAGGCACATTAAATGTTCCCACCCAAACGGTAGAACTAGTAAAACTTCCTGTGAATGGCCAAACAGCTGCTCCGCCCCCCACTGTTAAAAAATTTACCGAAGGAGCAATTGCCGTATTCATTGGATCATTAAAAGTGATAGAGACCGTTACGATTCCGGCACTAGCAGGATTACGAGTCACTGTAATCGAAACAATGTTTGGACTTCCAGAAGCATCCCAAACTAACGGGGGTTGCGCAGCAGCGTTTGTTGTACTGCTTCCGTAAAAATCATCTTTGTATGCGCCCGCTCCTCCGCTTTCAACCACACGTGCATCCACATAAACAGGTTGTGTCGGAACAATTCCTAAACCCGCATTCACCAAAAAGTTAAATGTCGCTGTGGATCCTGATGATAAAAAGATATTATTTGAAGCAGTAAACGTGTAATTGACTGCGTCGAGAGCGGTGGCATTAAACGTCGCATTAAAAAAGCGAAGTGACGCATTAAATGTTGCCCCAAGAGATCCAGTGTTTGTCACGCTGTAAGTCACAGAAATATTAGTGAGACCTGGGGTTATGAGAACAGTATTGGAAGTAATATTTTGAGCACGAAGAGTAGCAATGTTAGGAGTCACGTTGCTCGTAATAATAAAAGTATTAAACGAAACAAAAAGATCAGCCGGAGTACTTCCGTTGACGTACGTTCCGTTTACAAAAGCGTGAGATGACAAACTCAGACTCGTTCCTAAAAATAAGAACGTACTGAGAATAAAAATCCCATTTTTTAGTGTTTTTATAAAACTCATTTTGCCTCTCCTATATAAAGGCCACTTTGCACCTTATCATTTAGACAAAGGGCAAAATAACCCACACAATTCTAGGTATAACCGTACCTATGGATGCCTCAGAATGATGTGATCTACCTCTCAGATCGAACACAGTATTTATCGATTAAGGGAGGTAGGCATTCCCGGGTTTTGCCTTCTAAAATAGTGCAACAAATCACAAAAAACATCGATTCTTATAGTGTCAGGAGCAAAAATGTTATTAAAAAAGAACACTGCCGGTGCATTTACTAAAGCATTTGGGAATTTAGCATGGGGACAGGTCGGGGATGGTAGCAGCAGTCACCTATCAAAATCTAAAGAAAAACCAAACAACAAAGCAAAAAAACAATACTTTGAAGAAAAATTAAAAGATGATCCTAAAAAGCTAAAAGAAGCAAAAGATCTTTATCCAAGACTCGAATATTAAATTAATCCGTATTCTTTGGCTTTGTTATAAAGAGTAGTTCTAGAAATTCCTAAAGCCAGTGCAGCCTGACGCATATTATTATTTTTTAACTTAATCATATCGGCAATCACTTTTTTTTCGGCTTCAGCCAAAGTCATTGCTGTGGCTGGTTGCTTTGCTGCCGGCAAAACACCCCTCACTGAATTTTCAGCTCGTACCGAGCTTTCAGTCAAAATCGGAGTCAAATTCAAATCACTTGGTAAAATTTTATCTGTCGCCGTGACCACAGCGGCCCTGCTAATCACGTTCTCTAACTCACGCACGTTACCCGGCCAATCATAATTAAGTAAGACTTGCTGCGCCTCTAAACTAAACCCCGTCACTTCTTTTTTAAGTTTCTTGGCCCACTTGGTCAAAATACTAATCGCAATCAATAAAATATCATCCCTTCTTTCTCGCAACGGAGGAATGAGAATAGGAAATACATTTAGTCGGTAATACAAATCTTCACGAAATTCATTTTT
>CAYMKA010000075.1:0-8255 GCA_964390935.1 uncultured bacterium | reverse complement strand
TGAGAGTGACGTCGGCCACATAAATTTTTTGATCGACCCCGCCATAAGACATGGCGTTAAAACCGATGTAGGCACCTCCGTCGCTTGGCACATTAAACTGAGTGGTTTGATTGACCGTACTATTTAAATTAACGGCACTTAAAACCAACAAAATATTCACTGAGCTCTGAATCGGCACATTAAAAGTACTCAGATAAGATGTCGTTTCAATGAGTGGCTGCCAGATGCCATCGCTATTTGAATCTAAATAGGCAGTCACACTCCAATTGTTGCTCGATAACAAACTGTTGATGGAAACTATTTGATCACTGTTTCCTAAATTACGTACATTCATTGACACGACAACCTGATTGGACGTTGTCACTAAATTGGTAGCAAAGCTGGTCGGCGTAATGTCTAATCCATAAATAGGCTGAATTTGCCCGGTAACCACCGCATCTTGAGTCACTTCAAATACATCATAATTAATAGTAACCATCTGGGTGGTGATCACTGTCCCAGCAGGAGTAATTGCAGCAAAAGACTGGCCTGTACTGACTGACATCAGCAACATCAAGAAAATAAAAATAAATTTTATTTTTTTCATGTTAGTCCACCGTTACCGAATATCGAACCGTCACGCTACTGCTAGGCGCCATTGCCGGAATGTTGAAACGCATTCGGGTAATATTGCCCGACGGAGTCCCTGATAATGTACCCACCCAGGCATTTGTCGGGCTGATTCCACGACCGTCGAAATAATCCACATCTGGAGCGGCATCCACAACAGAACTGTTTTCAGTCACACCTGAATTAAGAGGAATATTAAAGAAGGTCGTATGGTCAGGGATATTTTGATAAATTTTGATCGCGTTGGCGGTTGCATTTCCAGTATTAACAATTTGAATTTTATAAACAATTTGAGAGCCAGGGACTAAGTCACTGTCGTTGCCCGTATAACCATTAGCTGACGGCGCGCGAATGCCGTTGGCATCAATCTGAAAACTTTGAAGAACAATTAAAGGAGTACCGCTTAGGACAGTATATTCATAGGCCCCCATTTCATAACCACCGCCAAAATTAAAAGAATTTCCTGCTAAATCTAATCCAGTGTAGAAGACATTACTGGTTCCAGAATTAATTAATGGAGATCCTGATTGCAAATGATAATTTGAAAGCGCTGCATCGACAAATAAAGGATTGGCACTTGTGTTAGTTGAATTCCACCATGATTCAGAACCTGTTGCGCCAGCTACATTAGAATAATTAACCGAATAAGTTCCGGGGGCACCACCAAAATTTACATAAACAATTTCTGCAATTCCATCGTTTTGGACAATGGTATTCAATAATTCAAGGTGGCAGCTGTTAGCAATCAAAATGCCATCCTGCAAATGAGAAGTGGCGCTGTTGCTAACCAAGGTTGAATTTTCAATATATAAACGAGCATTCCCTTGGTTAATGGCAACCGCACCGCCGCCAGCTGCGCCCAAATAACCTGATGCATGGTTATGATCAATCAGAGTTGCAGCGACAGTTACTTGAGCACCTGAAATGATACCCAATGCACCGCCCGCTACAGCATTGTTGTTGCTGATCATTGATCGATAAATTTCAACTTTAGCACTGGCCAGCGCTTGAATGGCACCACCTACGGCTCCAGAAGTATTGTTATTAAAAATACTATCTTCAATAAATACTTGCCCCGCAGAAGCAGATAGACCACCACCGCCATGGCCACCACCAACATTGCTACCGCTTCCTGTGTTACCGGAAACAAAAATATTTTTTAAATAGACTTGTGCTGAAGAATTCGAAATATAAATACCACCGCCATTGTTCGCACTGCCGCCGGTGATAATAATATTTTCAATAGACATCGAAACACCCTGTTGAATTCTAATGACTGAGTCTGTGCCATCGCCTTGTACTGTGGGAGTCGGAATCGAACTAAGTCCGCGTAAAGTTAAATTATCTGTATTTGGCCAAACGACGTTACCCACCACATTTTCTGAAACAAAAATTTCTAAAATATCTCCGGGATTAGCGGCATTTAAAGCCGATTGCACAGAAGAATAATTTGTCGACGTCGTTAAATTAACTACCACTGGAGTAGCAGGAATCAATTCATACGCACCGATGTCGTATGCAGCACCTTGAGGGCGAGCTACACCGATCAAATCTGTTCCTGTGTAATAAACATTTTGAGTTGCAGCATCAAGTAAAGTTGAAGCTTCTTGTAAGCGATAATTATTGACTGACGAATTTACAAATAATGAATCTACAGCAAAGTTGGTTGCATTCCACCAAGGTTCAGATCCTGTAGCACCGTAAACGTTTGAGTAGTTAACACTGACAGTTCCCGTACCTGACCCTATGTTAAAAAAGGCTGTGACAATTTCATTCGTTCCGCCATTTTGCAACGTTGTATTCACAATTTGAATATGGCTGTCATCTCCAGACATGACGCCATAAGATTGGCCCAATGCCCCGGTGTTATCGGCAATCGTGTCATTTTCAAGATAAACGGAAGATAATAATGCGGCAATTCCACCGCCATCTAAAACACCACTGTAACCATAAGCAGTATTGTGATCAATCACAGTTACTGCAATCGTTGTTGGAGTTCCTAAAATCACGATTCCGCCACCGCCTGCAGCATCGTTGCCTCGAATGACAGAGCGATAAATTTCAACGGTACCACCTGTATTGAAATAAAGTCCGCCACCCAGACCCGTGCTGTTATTAGCGTGGTTGTTAGCAAAGGTACTATCCTCTATCAGCAAATGACCATTTGAATATAAGCCGCCGCCGTTAGCAGCTGTGTTTCCAGAAACAGTGACATGATTCAAATGAACTTGGGCTGAATTATTATTAACGTGCACACCACCGCCCGTTGAGGCATTACCGCTGGTAATAATTAAATTTTGAATTGAAAGTGAAACACCGTTATTAATATAAATAGTGGAATCAGTACCGTCCCCTTGCATGGTAGGAGTGGGGATCGAACTGAGTCCGCGTAAAGTTAAATTATCTGTATTTGGCCATACAACATTGCCTAATACATTATTCGTAATAATGATTTCAATGACGTCACCCGCACTGGCGTTATCTAAAGCAGCCTGAACAGTTGTATATAAAGTTGATGTCGTTAAGTTTCTTACTCCAGGCTGACCCAATGTTTTAAAAGAATATGCATGGGTAACGGTATCCACTCCGTCAGTGGCATTAACTGTCACAGAGTAAGTGGTGTTGTAAGCTAAATTTGCAGGTGGCGTATAACTAATATTAAGAGAAGATCCCGACCCAGTAATCGTTGGCGAAATTAAAACACCATCAAAATAAACTTCAATGGAAGGAACAGAAATGTTGTAATCTGAATCGACTAAATTAATAACTAGTTGTGTATTTAGTGGCACATTTTGTTGGTTAGCTGTCGGCATAATCGGAACAGTACGCAAGTAATGAAATTCGTAAGCGCCCATGTCAAACTCAGCAAATTTAGGACGAGAAATATTTTCAATATCTGTTGTCACTGAAACATTATTAGTGCCGGCATTAATAGCAGGCGATAAGAATGATAAATGGTAATTTCCATTTGAAGAATCAACAAATAACGGGTCAGCATAAATGTTATTGCCATTGTTAGTCAGGCCACCCAAAGTCGCAGGATCAATTAATGAATATTCAATTGTCCCAGTAATTGATCCATTAAAACCAACTGATCCTCCATAAATAATCGTATTTTTAATTGTCCACACCCCATCACCAATGCACACAAAACTTCCAGAATTATTAGCTAGGACTGAATTTTCAAGAACCCAAGCAGAATCATAATAACTAACCCCACCGGTATATGAACCCGTGTTGTTATATAAAAGTGAATTCCTGACTGACCATGCTCCTCTAGCACTCACGCCGCCATCATGATAACTGTTATTATTTCTGATAATCGAATTTTCGATTGTCCATGAACCAAAATAACCAACACCACCCTGACCAGAAGAAAAATCATCGGCTAAGTTATTAATCATTAAAGAATGATTGATAAACCATCTCCCACCTGCACCCACACCACCAAATCCCGAACGATTTCCATCAAAAACTGAATCAGAAACAATAATTGTAGGTGTGACTGAACTCCAATCAGCATAGAGAAAACCACCCATGTGATTAAAACTAATATTAGCTCCAGCTGCATGGTTATTAATCACCTGAACATTTTGCATATTAATCGTGACATCATTAACCCCCACCAAAATAGAACCCCCGTCTGCGTTAGGTTCACCATCTCTAATGGTAATTTGATTAAAGGTCACAACAACATCATTAGTATAAAAAGAAAAATGTCTGGTACTGCCGATCGCTTTGACAATGGCATTCACCGAAGTTGCTCCGCCCGCAGCATAAGATTGCAGAGTAAAAGATTTTGAAACTAAAATTTCGGCATTCATGGTGAAGACACCGGGATATAAATTGATAATGCCGTCCGCTGCCACTCTAGTAAAACCTCTCACCATCGTTTCATACGGATTGCTTACTGAACCATCACCGGTGATGTCGTTACCGGTCGGAGACAAATAAACAATAGGCAATAACGGACCTTCTTCGGTTTTAAAAGAATAAGCATGAGCAATCGTCTCTACTCCATCAGTTGCATTCACAGTGATCACATAAATTTTGCCGTTATATAAATCTCCTGGCGGAACATAAGTTAAATTGACTGAAGTTCCCGATCCTGTAATCACAGGACTAATCAAAACGCCGTCTAAATAAACCTGAATAGAAGGTGTCACAATATTAAAATCAGAATCTCTTAAATTAATAACCAATGCAGTTGTGGTAGGAACATTTTCTTGATTAGCAGTAGGAATAATTGGGATTGTTCTTAAATAGTGAAATTCATAAGCACCAATGTCATAGGCATCAAACTTAGGGCGTGGCGTATTTTCGATATCATTTGTTACTGAGACGTTACTGGTCCCTGCATCAATGAGAGTAGATAAGAAAGATAAATGATAGTTACCATTATTTTCGTCCACAAACAGCGGATCCACATTAATGTTGTTGCCCCCATCTGTTAATCCCCCCAAGTGAGCAGGATTGATTAAAGAATATTTAATGGTTCCGCTTCCGGCATAAAATCCAGGCACAGAAAAATTAGAAGTATTTTTATAAATAATAGAATTTGTAATATTCCAAACAGTACTTTCATCTCCAACTCCACCCTCAGTTGTTGAATGGTTACCAATCATGACTGAATGGTTTACAGTCCAAGTTCCATTAGAACCCACACCCCCACGCAGCGCTGAGTTGTTTTTTAAAATGGAATTATTAACAATCCATGTTCCAAAGTAACCAACGCCTCCGGGAGAATTTGCTTGGTTGCCTTGAATAACAGAACGATTAATTGTCCAATCGCCACCGAGACCTACGCCCCCTGCTCCTAAAGCAAAGTTTCCAGAGATCAATGAATCTGAAACAAAAATAAAGTTAGCCGGATATTGAGCATTAATAACGCCGCCATTCGTGCCTGATCTATTTTCTATCATTCGCACACTTTGAAAATTAAGAGTGACTGATGGCACATTAATAAAAATTGAACCACCTTCTGACTCATAACCTTTGCCTAAAGTGACTTCATTAAAAGTCACAAAAACATCACTCGCATTAAAATAAAAATGTCTATTTGTTCCGTTTGCAGTCACAATCGCATTGATCGATGTTGCGCCACCTGCGGCATATGCCTGCATGGTGAAAGATTTTGTTACCACAACTTCTGCATTCATCGTGAATACACCTGGGAATAGATAAATGATTCCACTTGCTGGCACTTGTTCATAGCCTTTAGCAACAGTTTCGTACGGATTACCTACTGAACCATTGCCAGTAAAATCATTTCCAGTGGGAGATAAGTAAACTTCGGTTGAGGGTGGTGGAATAAATTCAAATGCACCCATGTCATAGGCACTGCCTTGCGGGCGAGCGGTATTTAAAATATCTGTTGTAACTGAAACATTTGAAGTACCAACATCAATAGCGGGTGAGCCTAACTGTAAAGAAAAATCTCCTGCAACAGCGTTAGTAAATAATGGATCAGGATCTGTCGTAATATTATTACCGCCGTCTGTTAAATTGCCCCGTTGAGAAATAAGCGAATAACTAACCGTACCAATGGGATCAGGATTTGCATTGGCCGCCACTTCAAAATCTTTTGTCACAGAACCGGCAACGTTTTTATTAAAAATACTGTTCTTGATAGTCCAAGTTCCATCACTGCCTACTCCTCCGCCCGCAATGCTGTTATCTATTGCAGCGAAGTTGCCATAAAAAGTACAGTTTTCAATAAACCAGGTAGCAGTAGAACCTGAGAAAGCTGGAGCGCCACCTACGCCCCCTCTGCTGGCTGCATTATTCTTAGCAATTACCGAATTTTTAATAGTAAAGACACCTAAAGTAGCCACTCCTCCATTTGAAGAACGATTTCCAATAATTTTTGAATCGGTGATCAACCATGTCCCACCGCTTGCCATCCCTCCGCCGCTACCTGAGCCGACACGAGCAGAGTTATAAGACAAATTAGAATGAGTGACTCTGATGTAAGGTAAATTATTAATAGCGTATAAAAATCCCCCTTTAATAGAACTAACTGAAAAAGCTGCGTTATTTGATACCACATTTGAATCGTTAATATTTATTGTTACAGCGCTGGCAGAAATATATGTAGAGCCTCCATTTTGATCGATAACGTAGCCCCCCATTAATGTAATAGCATTAAAAGTTACAAAAATATTTTCAGTATTAAAATTAAAATGTCGCGATGTGCCATTCGTTGAAACAATGGCATTGACCGAATTCGCACCACCAGCCGTATATGACTGCAGAGTAAAAGACTTACTCACTAAGACTTCTGCATTCATCGTGAACACACCCGGGAATAAATTAATAATGCCGTCTGGAGTTACGCGTTCAAAACCTTTAGCTACTGTTTCATAAGGGCTGCCGGCTGAACCATCGCCAGTTGTGTCATTTCCAGTGGGAGACAGATAAACGACCGATAAATAAGAAATAGGGACAGTCAAGTTAACCGTTGCTAATGGGTTTGTTTGCAGAGAATCTATCGATGCTGAAACTAAAGTTGCTGTCGCATTGTTAGAAACTTCTATATATATAGAAGCATATCCATTAATGTCAGTGGTTACAGTGACACTGTTCGTCGCAACATTCTGAGTAATAATGCTTGGACCGCTTACAACATTAAATATAACAGGTGCAGAACTGACACCTTCACTATTAGTATCAAGAACTTGTGCAGTTAAGGTTACAACTGATCCCGGTGCAGCACTAAGGTTAGGAGTCACAAAATTAACTGACTGAATTCCGACTATGCCGTATTCTGAGAATGCATTTACCGTAAAATTAATCGTGTTGCCCGTCTGATTAAACGAAGCAATACGATTATTGTAAGAAGAAGTTAAATCAGTTCTAGAAGTTTGATCATAGTTTAATAAACGAATTAAGCCTGATCCGTCTTCTAAATTAACAGCCAGCATTGCTGGGCTGGGTGAAGTTGAAACCATTTGAATTGGAACCTGAATCGAACCGCCTGCATTATTGACCAACACCGCTAATTGAGAATTAGATGGCACTAAAATAGAAGGTAAGTTTTGAGCGTTGGATGTAATCACAATCGAAGATAAATTAATACTGCCGTTATTTAAAAAGATATTATCTAAAATTGAATCAGATAAAGTCATTCGATTTACCCCACCTGCCAAAGGACGTTCCACGGTGTAAGTGACGGTCAAAGCTGGATCATAAACTTGCATATCTACTAGGTTGCCTTGAGTATCACGATAGGTTGAAACATAGCCGGCACTTGCTGAAGGGGTTTGAATTTGAAATGTACCAAATGACCAAGATGCTGTTTGAGTACTGTTATTGCTGTCCATCACTGAAGCCGTCACGTTGTATGTTGTGCCGGCAAATAATGACTTAGGAAAATGATAACTAACCGTAAAAGAAGGTTGTGTGCCAGTCACATTTACTGAGGCATGTAACTCTCTGCCGTTGATCGTAACGCGCAGTGATTCAGTCACTAATGCCACATCATCGCTGATCGTAAAGTTTAAAGTAATCGAAGTAGAAACATTGGTAGCACTCGCTGCAGGAAATACAGCTGTAATCACAGGAGGGTTATCAACAAACACGTTATATTCATAAGCACCCATGTCGTAAGTGCCGGTACGAGCTAAATTAGTAATGTCATTTGTAAA
>CAYMKA010000074.1:0-8488 GCA_964390935.1 uncultured bacterium | reverse complement strand
GTTTAGAGAGACTGAGCTGGAAATTATTTTCGGCCAAGGAATTTCTCGTGAAGGCGAATTATTAGATTTAGCCGAGCAGCATCAATTAATTGAAAAAATGGGAACCTGGTATTCGTATGCCGGAACCCGCATCGGCCAAGGCCGCGATAATGCGAAAACTTATTTTCAGCAAAATCCGGCATTGTTTGATGAATTAGATCAAAAACTTCGTGCAATTTTGTTCAGCAATAAAAAAGTTGAACCAGCCGAAGTTTTAGAAAAAGAAGAAGAACCAGTCGAAGTTTAAAAGTGTTTGGTAGGGGCCGGAGAATCTCCGGCCCCGTTACGAAGGGAGCAGTAAAGTGAGTATTATTTTAGTTTTAGCGGTGGTTGTATTTTTAGCGTTTATCGCATTTGTAGTTTATAAAAAGTTTTTGGCCGATAGCAGTGTGCGAGATGCGTCGAAGACTGCACACCAAATTGTGGAAGAGGCGAGTCAAAAAGCTAAAAATATCGTGCGTGATGCAGAGCTAACCGCTAAAGATGAAATCTTTAAAGGAAAGTCCGCTTTGGAAGAAGAAATAAAACAACGACGTGCAGAAGTGATCGCGTTAGAAGGACGTCTCAATAAACGTGATGAAATTTTAAGTTCTCGTGAAGCGTCTTTAGAACAAAAAGAAATAGATGTTCGAGAGAAAAAAGAGTTTTTTGAAAAACAAAAAGAAAAATTAAACGAACTCTATAAAGAAGAAACGACAAAGCTTGAAAATATTGCCGGCATGAGCCGCGAAGATGCGAAGAAAATGTTTTTGACTCGCATTGAACAAGAATCTAAAAACGAAGCAGCTGTCATTATTAAAAGAATTGAAGAAGAAACCAGTAAGATTGCTCAGAAAAAAGCGAAAAATATTGTGGCACTCGCCATTAACCGTACAGCGGTTGATCACACCATTGAAGTGAGTTCGAGCGTGGTGGAATTACCGAGTGAAGAATTTAAAGGAAAAATTATTGGTCGTGAGGGCCGTAACATCCGAGCTTTTGAACATATGACTGGCATGGATTTTATTGTGGATGAAACTCCCGGCACTGTGATCATATCTGGATTTGATCCGATTCGTCGTGAAATTGCCAAACGTGCTTTAGAAGTTTTAGTGAAAGACGGACGTATTCACCCCGCTCGTATTGAAGAAACCGTCAGCCGTGCCCGCCGTGATGTGAAAAAATTTATTCAAGAAAAAGGCGAAGAAATCGCAAACTTAATGAACATTCATGATTTGCATCCCAAAATTTTAGAACTTTTGGGACGTTTATATTTCAGAACTTCTTATGGACAAAACAACTGGTATCACGCCATTGAAGTGGCTAACCTTGCGTCACACATGGCTCAGGAGCTGGGTGTGAATGTTCGTCTCGCTAAACGTGCCGCGCTTTTACATGACATTGGAAAATCACTCGACTTCGAGCAAGAAGGAACTCATCCTCAACTTGGTGCAGAATTTGCTCGTAAACATGGTGAAAATGAAGAAGTTGTTCATGCAATTTTGGCTCACCATGAAGACGTGCAACCTCAAACCATCGAAGCAATTTTAGTGTTGGTGGCTGACGCGATTTCTGCTTCTCGTCCAGGCGCTCGCTCTGAATCGAAAGACAATTACGTTAAACGCTTGACGAAAATTGAAGAAATTTCAAATTCGTTTGAAGGTGTTGAAAAATCGTATGCGATCCAAGCAGGTCGTGAAGTTCGTATTGTGGTTCGCCCAGACGAAGTGACAGATGAAGGAACTTTAAAACTAGCACACGATATTGCGAAACGCATTGAAAACGAAGTGGAATATCCTGGCCAAGTCAAAGTTCAAGTCATTCGTGAAACCAGAGCAATGGATGTTGCGAAATAATCCCCCTCTGTCCTGACGGACATCTCCCCCAAAGGGGAGAAAAGAGACGGGTTAGATCATTAAATAATATGACAATAACTAACATACTTTTTTTGGGGGACTTGATCGGTTCTCCCGGCCGTAATGTGGTCGCGCATTTTTTGCCGCAAGTTAAAAAAGAACATGATATTCATTTTGTGATTGCGAACGGTGAGAACTCTGCTCATGGATTTGGAGTGACCGCTCGCGTTTATCAAGAGCTCACTGAAGAACTTGGCATTGATGTTCTTTCAGGTGGAAATCATATTTTTGACCGTAAAGAATTTTTACCAGAGTGGGATAAATCTCCGCGTGTACTTCGTCCAGTAAATTATCCGGCAGTGAATCCTGGTAAAGGAACTTGTGTCTTTACTGCTTCAAATGCAGTTAAAGTAGGTGTCGTTAACTTAATGGGCCGTGTTTTTATGGGCACCTTTGATGATCCATTTACTTTGGGTAAAAAGGCCATTGAAGAAGTAAAAAAAGAAACCTCGGTTATTGTGGTCGATGTGCATGCGGAAACAACCAGTGAAAAAGCGGCTCTTGGATATCATTTTGATGGCGATGTTTCACTAGTGGTAGGGACACATACTCACGTTCAAACGGCTGATGAAAGAATTCTCCCCAATGGCACCGCTTTTTTAACAGATGCGGGTATGAATGGCGGCCATGACAGTGTGATTGGAATGAAGGTTCCTCAAGTATTGCAACGCTTCTTAACCCAACAGCATATTAAATTTGAACCTGCTGAAGGAGTTTTGCAGTTTAATGGGGTAGTGGTTTCAGTTGATTCAGAGACTGGCAAGGCCGTTAAGATTGAGCGCGTTCAACGAATTTTAAAATAATACTTTACACTCTATAATCCAAGCATCCTGACCCCCCTATAAGGAGCGCCCAATGGAATTTGTAAAAAAACAAGATCCCGAACTTTATTCTGCAGTGATGAAAGAACTTGATCGTCAAAGGAACGGCATTGAGTTAATTGCGTCTGAAAATTTTACTTCACTGGCAGTCATGCAAGCACAAGGTTCTTGGCTAACCAATAAATATGCAGAAGGTTATCCGGCAAAAAGATATTACGGCGGATGTGAATTTGTAGACGTTGCTGAAAATTTAGCCATTGAACGCGCTAAAAAAATGTTTGGCTGCGATTATGTAAACGTGCAGCCGCACTCAGGAGCTCAAGCGAACACTGCTGTTTATTTTGCAATGCTAAAACCTGGCGACAAAATTATGGGCATGAATTTATCTCACGGCGGTCATTTAACTCACGGTTCTCCTGCAAATATTTCAGGAACTTATTTTCAAATTATTCCTTACGGGGTTCATCCTGAAACAGAACAAATTGATTATGACGCCTTGGAAAAATTAGCGATTGCTGAAAAACCAAAATTAATTGTGGCGGGAGCTTCGGCTTATCCGCGTATTATTGATTTTAAACGCATGCGTGAAATTGCTGACAAAGTGGGTGCTATTTTATTTGCGGACATCGCTCATATTGCCGGTCTTGTGGTGACAGGACTTCATCCCAGTCCTTTTCCTCATTGTCATGTAGTCACCACAACTACTCACAAAACACTCCGTGGACCTCGTGGCGGCATGATTTTGTCGACTAAAGAAGTGAATGAAAAATATAATTTTAACAAAGCCATTTTTCCCGGCACTCAAGGTGGACCACTCATGCATGTGATTGCCGCGAAAGCGGTGGCTTTCTTAGAAGCCCTTTCACCTGACTTTAAAAAATATCAGACTCAAGTTTTAAAAAACGCAAAGGCAATGGCAAAAGTTTTTACTGACCGTGGTTTTAAAATTGTTTCGGGTGGAACTGATAATCACTTGATGTTACTCAATGTAAAAAGCAAAGGTCATACCGGAAAACTGGTTGAAAAACTTTTGGACGAAGTCGGCATTACTGTGAATAAAAACACGATTCCCGGCGAAACCGAATCTCCTTTTGTGACTAGTGGAATTCGCATTGGCACTCCGGCCGTAACCACTCGTGGCTTTGACGAAAAAGCCGTGATTGAAACAGCAAATTTAATTGCGGATGTAATTGATTCAATTCAAGGAGAAACGATACCTGCTGATAAATTGAGTGTCTTTAGAAAACGCCGTGAAGCGCTTTGTGCTCAATATCCTTTGTATCCTGAGTTGGAAAAAGTTTTAGCGGCGGCTAGATAATTTATTGAATTAATTTTTCTTCTTTAGGTTTTTCGATTCGGTTTTCTGAATCAGTTGGAATGATGCTTCCGAGCGACAAAAACCGATGATCAAATTCGGTAATATTAATAAAGTCGTATTTATCACTAGAGTAAGGCTTAATCGAATTTAAAGTACCTGTATGAATTAATTTTCCATCAGAGGTGATGACCATAGATAAGGGCGTACTGTTTTCCTCTGTGTAAACATAAGAATCGTTAACTTCAAATACTTTTTTGCAATTCTCTTTTAAATCAAAGATCTTAATATTGTGCCTACTATCCCCTGAAACTAAATATCGTTTGTTGGGTGAAATTACGAGATTGGTGATATTGAAATGATGCCAGCCATTTTCATTGTTAGTGACGGATGTAACTGTTCTTAACCCTAAATCAAAAAAGCTGATGGAGCCATTAGTGTTTCCTATAATTAATTGATTATTTTGGTCGTGATAATTTAAAGCATGGTTGCCATAGGGTTGAGCCTCTCCAATCAAGTTTTTAAAAGAATGGGTAGTTACAGAAGGATTTTTTCCCCCTAAGTCTATTTCGAGCAGGGACTCATTACATGAAGCCCATAATTTCTCTTTTTCGAAAACGAATGCGCTAATGTGTTGTCCTCTGATGTCTTTAAAATTTTCGTCCAAAGAGAAGACTTCTTTCATATTTTGAAGACTGAATATTTTCAAATATTGGTGACTGCCTACGGCGAAATATTCTCCGTTACCACTCTGTGCTATGGGGCCTACGTATTTACCCAAAGAATAATCGAAGATCTTTTTTCCCTCTAAATAATTGTAAATTACAACATCTAAATATTTGGCCGTTATTAATAATTTTTTTGATGGATTAATTAAAATGTTTTTTGCATCTAAATTTTTAGATTGAAAAGAATCTAGTTTAATAAACTTTGATTGAATTAGATCATATTGTAAAAGATCAACATTGCAATTGATTAATAAATGATTTCCGTCAGGACTAATCGCAAGACTATTAGCAATTAATTGTCTTTTTAAGCCAAGATCATCGCTTACATCAATAAAGTCTAATTTTATTTTTTTAGTTTTAGTTAGATAAGCAGAGTTTATAGTTGGTAAAATAACTGCATCTGCTTCTAGTGCTTTGGCTCTTGGTGCTAAGTTCTTAATATTTAACATGTTTTGATATCGTTTTACCTGAATTTTCGATTCAAAAAGTTTGAACTCTCCATTAGAATCAGCCAAATGAAAAAACTCGGTTATCTCGGTCCTCAAGGCACTTTTTGTGAACAAGCTGCTGAAATAATTAACAAAGAACTAAAGTATGAATTAGTGCCCCTAGATGCTATTTTTGAATGTATTCGTGAAGTCGGTCGTGGTCATGTGGATGGAGCCGTTGTTCCCATTGAAAACAGCTTGGAAGGTTCGATTTCGGTAACTTTGGATGAACTCGTTTTTGGAAATCAAGATGTCGAAATTGTGGCTGAGATTGCACTGCCTATTGAACATCACTTGGTTGTATTGCCAGGAACTCAAACCAATCAAATTACTGATATTTTTTCACATCCTCAAGCATTGTCACAATGTCGGCTGTTTTTAGAAAAAAACTTTCCTAAAGCGGTGACTCACCAGGCATCTTCAACTGCACGCAGCGTGCATTTAATTTCTAGAGCTGATAATTTAGGACACAGTGCCGCGATTGCATCACGACAAGCAGCCCAAATAAATAAATGTGAAATATTACTTGAAAATGTGGCTGACAATACTAAAAACACGACCCGTTTTATTTATATTGCGAAGGGCAAAGGCAAACAAGGTAAAAGCAATAAAACCACCATCATCTTTACACTGGATAAAGATCGACCAGGAGGGTTGCATGAGGTATTGGGAGAGCTCGCTGGCCGTCAAATTAATTTAACGAAGATTGAATCTCGCCCCGACAAAATGACCATGGGTGGATATATTTTCTTTGTTGATTTACAAGGCTTTCGCGAAGAACCTAAAATGAAAGAAGCTTTGGCGGCTGTAGAAAAAAAAGCTCAGTCGTTTAAAGTTTTAGGTTCGTATCCCGTGGTCGATATTGAAAGGGCATAAATGTTAGACGCTAAATTATTTAGAGAAAAATCAGCTGACGTTAAACGGGGACTTGAGGACCGAGGAGCGAGTAGTGAGGTTGTTAATGACTTTTTAGTTCGTGATGAAGTGTGGCGAAAAGTTTTACAAGAAATGGAAAACTTACGCGCAAAGCAAAAATCTTTTTCGAAGGGTAAGCCCACTCCCGAACAATTAAGTGAGCTTAAAAAATTATCTGAAGAAGTTAAAGCTTTAGAAGGCAAAGCGGATGAAGCCAGATTACATGCTGAAGAAATTTTAAAAGTGATTCCCAATTTGCCTGATGATTCGGTGCCGCGCGGCCGTGAAGCGGCTGACAATGTGGAAGTCAAAAAATGGGGCGAAATTAAAAGTTTTTCTTTTGCTGCCAAAGCTCATTATGAAGTAGCTGAAAAATTAGGGATTTTAAATTTTGATCAAGGCACTAAAGTCGCAGGGACTCGTTTTGTCGTATATCGTGGCGCAGGAGCAAAGTTAGAACGTGCACTCATTCAATTTATGCTTGATTTGCATACTGAAAAAAATGGTTACACTGAAATTTTCCCGCCTCTCATGGTGAATGAAAAAGCGATGTATGGCACAGGGCAATTACCTAAATTTAAAGAAGACTTATTTGCGGTGAGTGATGGATATTATTTAATTCCTACTGCTGAAGTTCCTGTTACTAATTTACATATGGATGAAATTTTAGACGGTGCCAAGTTGCCGATTAAGTACGCAGCTTACACACCTTGTTTTCGTCGTGAAGCCGGCGCCTATGGAAAAGACACCCGCGGCATTATTCGCCAGCATCAATTTAATAAAGTGGAATTAGTGCAATTTGTGAAACCTGAAGATTCGATGGCAACTCTTGAATCACTAACAGCTGATGCGGAAAAAGTATTGGAACTTTTGAAACTCCCTTATCGCAGAATGGCACTTTGTTCGGGGGATATGGGTTTTTCTTCATCTAAGACCTACGACCTAGAGGTTTGGTTTCCCAGTGAAAATCATTATCGTGAAATTTCATCGTGTTCGAATTTTAAAGATTTTCAAGCTCGTCGGGGGGCGATTCGTTTTAGACGTGATGCCCAAGCTAAGCCTGAGTTTGTTCATACGTTGAATGGGTCTGGAATTGCGGTCGGACGCTGTTTTGCGGCGATTATGGAAAATTATCAAAACGCTGATGGATCAGTCACAATCCCGGAAGTTCTAGTTCCCTACATGAATGGAATGAAAGAAATTAAGTAACTTCGGTCCCTGAGTGCCGCGAAGCGGTGTATCGAAGGGAAAACTATCTCTGGAAATATCTAGGATCGACTTTAACAATTGCACCGCTTAAGGCTTCGAGTTGTGCAGTGTGTTTACCTTCATAAGGTTTTTGTCCTGTATTTAACATACTGAACTGTAAACCAACTTTTCTATTGTTTTGTCCTGTATTTGCCCAATTTAAGTTTATTTTCATTGTCTGCTCCTCAATTTTTATTCTAGATCCCAAAGTGCATCTTTTATGCCAATTCTTATTTAAAACCAGCTAATTTTTTTGTTGAAAACTGAGCACTTATAAAATCCAACACAAAAAATAATAGGTATAAAAAATATTTGATGGGGGTAAAAGATATTCATATTGAATAAATAAATTTTATGGGGGGGAGGGACAATATGAGCAAAATGGATGAATACGTAAAATTTCTAAGAGCGCTGGGTTCACATGAACGTTTGGCGATTTTAGAACTTTTGGAAGGCAAAGAATTGAGTGCTTCTGAAATTGAAAAGAATTTCTATATGGAGCAATCAACTGCTTCACATCACTTAAATACATTAAAACGTGCTGGCGTGGTCGACACACGTAAAGACGGTCGTAATGTGTTTTATAAGGTAAATGATAATTTCATGCAAAATTTTTATGGTGATTTTATTCACAATTTGCATGATAAAAAAATCGACACCGAAGGCCAAATCAGACGCCGCACAGCGGTCGAACAGTCTGCTTCAAACTGGTCTTAATTTTTTCAGAAAATTACAGATAGATTATTTTATAAAGTAATTAAATCCCCCCAGATTAAAAACCTGGGGGGATCAAATCCCCCTCTGCCTTCGGCTTCTCCCCCTTGGGGGGAGAAACTAGCGAAGGTTCAGGTATCGTTATTTGTTGGGGGACTACTGCAACGTTTGCTTAAGGACTTGATCGCCAAGTTTAAGCATAGCGCTTAAAACGGCTTTATCAGCCATGGCGGCTTCCGCAATAATAGGCGTCAATCTTTCAACATGTTCGTCTAGCCCTCTTAGATGAAGGGCCGTGTGCACAATTGCTGATACAACTTCTTTC
>CAYMKA010000073.1:0-8775 GCA_964390935.1 uncultured bacterium | reverse complement strand
CCCCTGGTTATAAAAAAAGACAGCGAAGAGAATCAAAAAAAATCTCTGGAAACATTTAAAAAAAATCCCGAAGCAGATGCATACGTGAAAAAGTTAATAGAAAAAGGTTGCTGCCCTATTGTGACCAATGTCGTTGCTTTGGAAGTCACTAAAAGCAAAATGGCTACACAGGAACTTATTGTTAACAAAACAAAAAATAATTTAGAAAAAACGGAAGTCGGTTCTGAGAAACCTGATATTAAAAAAGAAATATCCGTGCTAAATAAAAATGAAAATAAAAATCAACACAACTCTTCTTTAGAAAAAACAACCTTCAAAACATCGGTTTCACATATTTCAGTGTTTAATAGCAATCCCCCCAAAAAAGAGGTTGCTCAAAATAATGTTTCTTTGGAAAAAACGGAGATCGTTTCTTTTTCAAAAAATGTAAATACAAAAAATACTGAAGTTAAAACTCAGGCTCAGCCGGTGACCGTTACTCGTTATCCAACCAATGCCCAAGAAACAAAGGCTCCTGTTAATAGCCAAGTGGTCATTCAAAATACTGCTTCAACTCAAGCTAAACCTGAAGTCATTAACCAAAACATACAAATCACAACGCAAGTAGCAACTCCTAATCCTGTGGTGCAAATTAATTTAATCCCTCAAGTCATGCCAGCCTTAAATACTGTTTTATTAACTCAATTAATTCCGCAAAAAGGGATAGGAAATTTTAGCGGAATTAAAAATTTTGCAGATTTTTTACCAATCAAAAATAATAAACAAAATTTAGTTGAATCAGAAAAGTTTCAATTTTCTACACCACTCATCTCAACCAAAGTGCTGGCTCAAATTTTAAATAACAAAGATACGACTTCGCTCAATGCATTACGCGCCCTCTTGCATTTGTTTGGCCGTGAAATTGAGGATGAAAAAGATGACACCGATTTAGAGGGGGCTTATGGACTTTGGAAGGAATACTTAAAAAAAATTAAACGCAAAAAATCTAAACAGGCCTTAAGCCAAAATAGGCAACAAAAAACCCAGTCCTTCGACATGGAAGAACTGGGTATAAGAAGTTAAAGAGAAATTCCTTTTACTCTTTTTCAAAAATTCCTGCCAACAATAATGCACCACCCATCAGACCTAAGTCTTTTAAGAGCGCCATCATCGACATCATCTTAATATCAGCATTTGCACTGCCCATGCCAGGAATATGCAAAGTGACCACAAAAATCAAAAGCAATAAAGCTAACAAGTGCATTGCCAACTTTCCTTGAATTTTAGTCACAATACTTGCTGCGGCTGCAATCAAACAAACACCCGTAAAATACACCCAAAAAACTCCCCCTGGAACATAGCTGGGAATTAAATAGGCCATTTTCTGACCATAAACAAAATGATTCACCCCAAACATAAAAAACGGAATCGCAAAAAGAACGCGAGCGACAATATCAGTTAAAAAACTGAGATTCGCACTGCCTTTTTTTGAAGCCTTTTTAGAAGATTTAGCTTTTTTAGCCATAAAATAAATTCACCTCCCCTTCAATTGCTAACGATTCTGCATAGGGAAAGCCTTTTTGTCAGCACAAGTTCTGGCAACTTCATTGACTTTCAAAACAGAACTTGTTATCTCCTTGGCATGCCCTCCTTACCTAAAATAAGAATTGAAATAACCATTGCCCTTTTGCTGGGCTTTATACTGGGCCTGGGACTTTTGGGCTTAACCCTTTGGAAAGATCATCTTGATCAAGATTATTATTTTCAAACTTCTCAAGTTCTCAAATCTGAGTTGGTGCTCATTGATAAAAATAATTTGGGCCTTTCCTCCACTTCCAATGTCAGTGCTTTTTATCAGTTTCACCATCATCGTCTGTTGTGGAGTGACGCTTTAGGCCTTAAACCGTCTGCCCGAGAATTTATTAACACAATAGAAAACGCTCTCACTTTCGGACTGATTCCTGAAAGTTATCACTACCGTAAAATAAAAAAATTATATTCTCCCAGGGACTTAGATTATTCATCAGCTGTAAAACTCGATTGGCTTCTCACCGATGCCTATTTGCAATTTGCTTTGCATTTAGAATTCAGCAAACTTGACCCGCAGACGAATCAAATTCGCAGTGCTGTTCCCACGGCTAATCAAAAGGTTCTTTTTAAGCATTTAGAGTGGGCCGTTCAAAAAAATAAAATTTTAGAATCGCTTGAAGTCCTAGAACCTCAAAACCAACTCTACACTCAACTCAAAAAATCTTATCAACATTATTTAGCGCTTTATCAAAAAAGAGTTTGGCGCCCCATTTCAGAAGATTTAATTTTAGAGAATCCCCCCTCACGACGCGCTCTGCAGCAACTTCGTAAACGCTTGGTCGAGCTCGGTGACCTGCCTGATCTAGTCGGCCCTTTTTTACCTGACGGAGAATTAAATGACGGTCTGATTCGGTTTAAAAAACGTCACGGTCTAGAAGCCAATGCGGCAATAGATTTTCAGACCCTTATCGAGCTTAATCAAAGTTTAGAAAGCCGCATCCGCCAAATGCAAATTAATTTAGACCGGATGCGTCAACTCTCTCCTAAAAACGACAAACGTTATTTATTTATCAATATTGCTTCATTTGAAGTCGTCATTAAAGAATATGACCACAAAAAATTAATCATTCCCGCTATTGTTGGAAAACTTTACCGCAAAACCCCTTCGTTTCGAGCAGAACTGCATCAAGTTGTTTTAAATCCCACCTGGAAAGTGCCCCACTCCATTGCCAGTGAAGACATCCTCAATATCATCAAAGAAGATCCTGAATATTTAATTCGTCAAAAATACCAAGTCTTTAACAGCTGGAATGAGAAAGCCCGTCCGCTTGATATCAGCAAAATCGATTGGCAAAAATTAGATAAAGATCATTTCCCCTATCGTTTGGAGCAAAAGCCGGGGCCTCAAAACTTATTAGGTCATTATATTTTTCTACTGCCCAATGCTTACGATATTTATTTACACGACACGCCATCGAGCAACTATGCCCTCTTTAAAGAACGCATCCGCACTTTTAGCTCGGGCTGCATTCGATTAGAACAACCTAAATTGCTTGCCGAATATTTTTTAGGCCCCATGGGCTGGACGCCAGAAAAAATTGATCGAGTGATCGAGACTGGCAAAGAAACTAAAATCGATTTATACCGCGCGTTTCCGGTTTATGTGGTTTATTTGACCAGCTGGGATGATCCCGACCAGGGCGTCCAGTTCCGTGAAGACATTTATGGCAATGATTTAGATTATGAAAAAGTTTTTTTTAACGACGCTTCTTTGCAAACGCCATCACTGAATGTCGGCGACCGTATGCAAAATAAATAACCATCCCAATCACCAACCAAACCACCAGTCTGATCCAGTTTTCAGGCGGAAGAGCGCACATTAAAAGTAAACACATCGCAATGCCTAAAAGCGGGGTGAAAGGATAAAAAGGCACTTTGAAGGGACGGTGTGTTTTAGGATCAATCACTCGCATCACCAGCACTGCCGAACATACAATCACAAACGCTAAAAGGGTTCCGATATTTACTAACTCCGCCAAAATTCGCAGCGGCAAAAAACCACCCATCAGTGCCACCATCAGTCCCGTTAAAATAGAAGATTTCCATGGTGTTTTAAAATTTTTATGAACGGCCGCAAAAAATTTCTTGGGAAGCAGTCCATCGCGGGCCATCGCCAATAAAATTCTGGGCTGACTAAGCATGAGCACGAGTAGCACCGAAGTGATTCCGGCAATCGCCGCCAGTGAAACTAAAAACTGCGCCCACGGCAAACCGACCTGCGCAAAAGCATTAGAAACCGGCGCATTAATATCAATTTGGCCATATGGCACCATGCCAGTTAAAACTGCCGAAACGGCAATATAAAGCAATGTACAAATAATAAGAGAAGCAATAATACCGATGGGCACATCGCGGCTAGGATTTTTGGCTTCTTCAGCCTGAGTCGAAACCGCATCAAATCCGATATAAGCAAAAAAAACCATTCCTGCACCAGCAAGCATTCCAACCGGATGACTGGTTGTCACGTGAAGTCCGGTAATTAAATCGCGGCCAAAAATACTTAATCCGCCAAAACCATACGGAGCAAAAGGCACCCAGTTTTTAGGATCAATATAAAATGCACCAACAACAATTACAAAAAGAACCACTGAAACTTTTATTAAAACCATCACGTTATTAAATTGAGCACTTTCTTTAATGCCCTTTACCATAATAATGGTAATCAGAAGCGCAATAAGAACTGCAGGTAAATCTAACCAAGTCCCAGTCGAAATTATTTTTCCAGATGCCAGTTGATCAAAAGGAGCGTTGGAAAAAATATGGGGAATTTTTAAATGGAATACGCTCAAAAAATCTTGAAAATAATGTGACCAGCCGTGTGCCACCGTTGATGACGCGACGGTGTATTCCAAAATTAAATCCCAACCAATTATCCAGGCACAAAGTTCTCCCAGCGTCGCATAAGCGTAGGTGTAAGCAGAGCCGGCCACTGGCACCATCGAGGCAAATTCGGCGTAACAAAGAGCAGCAAAAATACAGGCGGTGCCGGCAAAAGTGTAAGACAAAATAATTGCCGGGCCTGTTTTGTCGTGTGCGGCAATGCCGGTTAATACAAAAATTCCAGTGCCGATAATACAGCCGATGCCCAGCATGATTAATTCTTTGGCGCCTAAAATTCTACGTAGCCGTCCTGCACCGGCCATTTCTTTTTTAATCAGTGAAATCGGTTTGCGGGTGAATAGTTGTTTTAACATGTTGAAATATTACCAGAAGCGAAAGCAGATTGTTTACTGCATTAAATCTCTTACTTGTTTTGATAATTGTTTTATGAACTGCTCTTGTTTTTCTAGATTCATTTTTGCCCAATTGCTGGAATCGATATTAAAAACGCGCCATCCCAATTTTTTTAAAATTTTGCTGCGAATAATATCTTTGGCTTTTTCATAGCCATTGGCGTTGTAGTGAAAAACTCTGCCGGCCGGTTCAATGGCAATGCCGAATTCTGGAATCGCCAAATCTAAACGAAATCCATCTAAAAAATATTCTGATTCAAATTTGAGCTGTTGTTTCAATAGCAGCGATTCAATTTTTTTATGAAATTTTGAAGAGGTGATTTCGGTGTGGGCCTGCATTTGCGTTAAAACAACATTGATCGCCGATTGGAAATGATCTGGAATTTCAATATCTGAAATAAGAGTTGCATGATAAATTTTTAAAAGTGCCTGGGGACGATAATCTTGCGGCTGGGTTTGATAAAAAATATAGTAACCGACAGATTCAACCCATTGATTCAAATCAAAAACGTTATACGCCCAGTACAAGTCAGCCAAATCGCCAGCCGAGTAACGCTTAAGATGAGAAGAGACACTACTGGCCCCCTGACTTAATAACGTATGGTATTTTTTTCCTGAAAGAACAAAAGAAAAAAGAATACTCACCAATTTTTTGGGCATCTGTTTGAATTGATCGATTTTTTTTAAACAAGCTTCTGCCAGTAAGTCTAAAAAACGTTCATCGGCAGCATTTAAAAAAATATATGCTCTGACAATGTCAGTCAATTGCTCAGGAGTGTATTGATTGATTTCTTTTTTAATACGTTCTGTTAACTTTTTTAAAACCAGCAGATGATTCATCCCCAGCGTCATTTTGGTAGCCGCATAAATACGATTTAAAACAAATAAAAACTTACTAATATTGCGTTGGTCAAATAAAGCCTGGCGCTCATGATAAAGGTCGATCAGAGCAGATAAATTGTTTTGTTGATTGGCACGGTGGATAAAGGCGTCAATCACGATATTAATATCATCGTTGGTGGCATTAAAAAATGAAACCACTTCGGCAGCAAAGGGGTTATGCGCACTAATTTTAAAAGCGAATGGCATTCAGGGGATATCGAATGACCTTAGAAAAAATTGCAGCTTAATTAAAAAACTTCTCCGCATCGTAATCGATGGTTTTAAGCGAGAAAAAGACTTCGATTAAGGCGAAGATCATGCCTAAAAGCAGGGCTGAAATACCGGTTAAGAAAAAAATCGGCAACGGCAAAAAAATCAGTCCATAAGTTTCTTGAAGTCCCGCAGCCAAAATTCCTGATAAAAAAGAGATGATCGCCAAACAGACCATAATTAAACTGAACTGCAGTAACTTGGCGCGACGCACTAATACTGATAATTTCATTGATTTATGCTTTTTGTTCTCATTAGAACCCAGCATTCCCCGTACTCTGGCCACAATCACGGCATAACGGTTCATGAGCGCCAGATAGATAAGACCACAAGCTGAGACGGAGATCATCAAACTGACATAGGAGATTTGACTGGTCACCAAGGCATTATACATGGGGTAGTTTCGTCTTGTTCAATTGGGGCAAATAGTTAAAAATAAAAGTCCTAATGAGTTCTTCTGCACATACCATCATCGGCGTTTTAAAAGAATCTGTTGGCGAAAACAGAGTCTCCCTGACTCCAGAAGCGATTGCCTCACTGCTTAAATTAAATTATCAGGTGTTAGTTGAAAAAGAAGCCGGAGCCAAAGCTTTTTATGCTGATGCCGATTACGAAAAATCAGGAGCAAAAATTGTTTCAAGAGATGAAGTCTTTCAAAAGAGTCAGCTTCTCAGCACCATTCATCCCCTTAATATAGAAGAAACATCTAAACTTAAAGAAGGCCAAATACTGATTGGTATTTTAAATCCTTTTTTTAATAAAGATTATTTAACCGCACTAGCTAAACAGGGCGTGACTGCTTTTAGTTTAGATTTTGTACCGCGCAGCACCCGTGCTCAGGCGGTCGACGTTTTATCTTCAATGGCAACAGTCGCTGGATACAAAGCGGTGATCAACGCAGCCAGTTTAGTGCCCGCATTTTTCCCCATGTTTATGACAGCCGCTGGTACGATTCGCCCTGCGAAAATTTTAATTTTGGGGGCTGGAGTGGCTGGACTACAAGCAGTTGCAACCGCTCGTAAATTAGGCGCTGTCGTAGAAGTGTTTGAT
The DNA here is from genome assembly GCA_964390935.1 of uncultured bacterium. Lineage (GTDB taxonomy): Bacteria > Margulisbacteria > CAYMKA01 > CAYMKA01 > CAYMKA01 > CAYMKA01. Next base: position 1,771 of record CAYMKA010000073.1, on the reverse strand, counting down.
GTGCGAACTGCAGCCAAAGAAGAAGTGCAAAGTTTAGGTGGAAAATTTATTGAAGTCGAAGGCGCAAAAGACGATAAAGCAGCCGGCGGTTATGCTGTGGCGCAGTCTGAAGACTTTGTGATTAAACAAAGAGAGCTCATTGCCAAACATGCGGCCACTTCAATGGTGGTCATTTGCACTGCGCAAATCTTTGGCAAAAAAGCACCGCTGCTTCTAACTAAAGAAGCAGTGCAAGGCATGATGCCAGGCTCTGTTGTCATTGATTTAGCAGCCTCAACCGGCGGCAACTGTGAATTAACTAAAGCTAAAGAAACTCTGGTGGTAAACCAAGTCAAAATTGTGGGGGCGCCCACTTACCCGTCAGAAATGCCTTTTCACGCTAGTAAAATGCTGGGTCAAAATTATTTAAACTTTTTAAAATTATTTGTTACTCCCAACTCCAACAAAGAAAATATTTTCAAACTCAATTTCGAAGACGATATTATTAAAAGCAGCTGCTTAACTCATCAAAAACAAATCACCAATGAAAGACTTAAATAGAAAGGCTTAAATTATGGAAGCGCTTTTTGAATTTTTTTACCAAAACCACCAAATGATTTTTATGGTGATCTTATCGATCTTTTTGGGTATTGAAGTCATTTCTAACGTCCCTGCGGTTTTACATACGCCGCTGATGTCAGGAGCTAATGCTATTCACGGAGTGGTCATTATTGGCGCGATTATTGTTTTAGGACATGCCACGGACCCGCTTGCTCAGTTTTTAGGTTTTTTGGCTGTACTTCTGGGAACTTTAAACGTGGTGGGTGGTTTTGTGGTGACCGATCGAATGCTTGAAATGTTTAGCCAAAAAAATAAAGATAAAAACAAACCCCAAAAATAGAAAGACAAAAAAATGAATAATTATTTATTAGAACTCAGTTATTTAATTGCTTCGATCTGTTTTATTTTAGGACTTAAACAACTTAGTAATCCCAAGACTGCCCGCAAAGGCAACGGGATTGCTGCTTTTGGCATGGCACTAGCCATCGCCGGAACCATTCTGCTTTATGAAGTCAAAGGCGTTTTTATTAAAAATTTAGATTTAATTGTATTAGCGCTTCTTTTAGGAACTGCTTTTGGCTGGTTAGCTGCAAAACGAGTGAAGATGACGGCGATGCCGCAACTTGTTTCATTATTTAACGGCATGGGAGGAGCGGCCGCCGCTCTTATTTCGCTCATTGAATACCCAAACACCGTTTTTAGAGAGCCTCTGATTACTTGTGACGGCACCGTGATCGCTATTTTATTATCGCTCGTGATTGGAGCGATTTCTTTTTCGGGCAGCATGATTGCTTTTGGAAAGTTGTCAGATTTTATTGGTGATTTTCGAAAAAAATGGACTAAGCCAGCCAACACGGCTATTTTAATTTTGATTGTTCTAATGTTTATTCAAATTTTATTTCCTATCGTTGAAACCAAAGGCATGATTTTATTTAGTCTCTATGTCCTAGCTATTTTGTCTTTAGCTTATGGAGTTTTATTTGTGCTGCCAATTGGCGGAGCAGACATGCCCGTTGTGATTTCTCTTTTAAATTCTTTTACAGGGGTTGCCGCGGCCATGGGTGGGTTTTTGTATCACAACCAGGCCATGCTCACCGGCGGAATTTTAGTGGGTTCTGCTGGAACCATTTTGACAATATTAATGTGTAAAGCGATGAACCGCTCTCTCCTTAACGTAGTTTTAGGTTCTTTTGGCAGCGCAAGCAGTACAGCGGCCAATACGGCCCAAACT
>CAYMKA010000072.1:0-8855 GCA_964390935.1 uncultured bacterium | reverse complement strand
GATACAACTTCTTTCTCATTGTGAGCAGTGGTGAGAACTCCCGAAAGAGACTGCATCCAATCTTTTTGAGATTCAGCTGCGTTTTCTATTCCGGTTAGCCAGGCCATCGATTCACTTTCGTGATCTTGCCCTTGATGAGTGTCTAAATGATATCCATTGGTGTGTGACATTTTTCGCCTCCTTTAGGATATTTTTTTAAATATGCCTAACTATCGTGAGTGCCATCACAAACAATGTATTCAGATTTTATGTTGCAAGTTAAACCCCTAAAAAATCGATTGAATATTGTGCCTCAAATCGGGCACAAAGAGGTTGTATGTCAGAAATGAAAATAGGCGGAATGAATCAACGTGAACTCGAAAAACTCGGTTCGACCCAGTCAAAGGGCGATGCGAACGCATTTACGCAGTCTCTTTTATCTCAAATAGAACTGGGAAAAGATGATTTGGACATTCTTAATGATCAATTGGGTAAAGTGGCTGGATCGGCTCAGACGCCCAGCCGTATCGATTTAACGGGACTTTCTCCAGAAGATGCGATGCGTAAAAATATTAATTTTGTTTAAAAGCCTCAAGGTTTAAAATCATTTTATGGTTTTGCCTATTCAAGCCCCTCAAAATAACGATCCCAAAGTAAATAAAACGACCCAAACAGCCAATGCCAATGTAGATCCTGCGGCATTTGCCAAAGCAGTGACAGAGGCAGCTGCGGCTAGTGGCAAGGTGACCGAAAAACACTTTGAAGATAAAAAAGACCTGCGAAAAAACAAACTAGAAAAACCAGAAAAACTTAAGTCTGCCAGTGAACGCGAAAAAGAAGAAATTTTAGACTTAATTGGACAGATAGAAGACCGTCTACAGAAAATCGAAAAAATCAGCAAGCAAACCCCCTAATTTTTTAATTCTATTATTTGGCCATACTCTTCTCCCTCTTTAGGGGGAGACAAAGAGGGGGGCCTGTTCCCCACGCATATAAACCAAAAAAAATGGGTACATCTCTCTAATGAGAGGCCAGCGATACTTTTACATACATGTAGAGAGGTTTAGATGATTAACACGCAGCAAAACTATGCCACTTTGGTTCAACGTGTTTTAAAAAACAGTCATCAACTGACTGACAGTGGTGTTGTTGCTTTAAATTATTTGCAAAATTTAAGTGCGGATCAAAATGGACTCAATCAAACTCAAAGTGTTTTAGCCGATTTAGAAAGCGGAAAAATTAATTCTTATATCGATTCGTTAGGGCTTTCTTCTGAAATAGATTTTAGTTCGGTTGATTCGTATTTTTACCAGGCTTTGGCGGGAGAAGTTTTGCAAGGTTCAAATTTAGCCTATGGTTTTGCCGACTTGGTTGGCCACAGTGTGAGTGTCAATTCATTTATTGATCCCAATGATTCGTATGTTCAAGCCTATGTCAAAACTTTAAAAGAAAATGGTTATTTAAAAGACACGATGACTTTTGATCAAAAAGTTTTATCTATTTATAACCATGTGATTCAAAATTTTGATTATGTGAGCGATCCAAAAGATGATTGGAATTTTGCTTCTGAAACGATATTGGCTGGCAAAGGCGATTGCGAAGATTTGAGCGTACTGTTTATGTCTTTAGTTTATGCCGTAGGTTACGAAGAAGGTCTTTCGAGCACTCAACTTTCAAAAAAAATGGAAGGGGTCACAGGAAGTCTGATTGGTTTTGGAGAACACGTTTATGTTGAATATAAAACGGATGACGGTCAAACCTATGCCTTTGATCCTAGCTTAAGGTTAGAAGGCGCCGTTCAAAATTATAACCAGTTGAAAACAGCCGACTCTAAACGTTCAGAAATGAAAGTTTATTTTACTTTTAATGAACAATACACCACAGTTTTTGGAGAAGGCGCTCAAGATTACGGAGTGGGTGCGTTGTATTTACCCAGCTCACGAATTGTGACCGATCATCCTGGCATTCAAAACGACATCCAAGATCTTTTTAAAAATGGCTATCTTTCAAAAGAAGATACAGATGATCAACGATTTTTAAAACTTTATAACTGGTTTGCCAGTCATTATGAATATATTAGCGAGGACGGGGTGACACAGCCTCCTGCCTGGGCAGCTTATGATTTAAAAGCTGGTAATGCGAAAGACTTAACATTTTTATTTACAAATTATTTGCTTGAAGCTGAAAAGCAAGCCGGAACTCCGACCGTGGATATTGCCAGTAAATATCAACTCACCAAAATAGAACAATCGGGACAAAGTTATTATTTTTTAAAAGTGAAGGATGAATCAGGTTCTGAACATTGGGTTGATTTTTCGGGAGAAGTTTTTCCAAAGCAAATTTATGATTTTGAAAGTTTAGAGGTATTGCCTGTCGGAGAGGGATTAAAAATTTCCAAGACAGTGGCTTCAATGACACAGCTGCCTGTGGTTGATCTTAAAATAAATGAAGGCGTTGATTATTCTTTTTCTATTAATGATCCTCTACTCATTGCAGCACCTAAACAAAGTTTTGTTTCTAGCTTTGGTTTGGAAGGATTTGTGGCCCAAAAAGATAAGACTGCATTATCAAATGGCCAATTAAGTTCACTGGCAAACTGGGATCCTTATTTTCATCCCAGCAAACACAACAATATTAATCAGCCTCGAATTGGCACAAGAGTTCAAGCCAATGATGATGGTTGGGAAATTCCCCGTCCCGAATTTGAAGCTGCTGATTACGCTGGAATTGCTAATGCCCAAGCCGACAAAGCGGCAGCCCAGGCCAGTGCCGCAGGCAGTTATTATCAATCAGCAGTGGTTTTTCAAAAATCAGCCCAAATTGAATTGGCTCAAATGTCTGATTTTAATTCTTATATTATTTCTGATCAGAGCGCTTTCGGATATTTGAGTATTGATCAAGTCTCGTTTAACCAGCATCGCCAAAACTTGCAGCGTTATTTGGGACTGTATCAAGTCATGGCCAATATCGCTCAGGCAATGAATTCTTCTCATGGCACAGTGGTCGAAGCGCTAGGAAACGGAGTGCAGGCTTATAAACAAATGGATGTGAAATCGATTGTTTCGCAAGAGGCCAATTATATTTCACGTGGCTGTAACGAAATGTTATCTGATTTAAATAATGTCATTAATGCTCGTAACCAGTTGTTAGAAGCCGCTTTTAGCAAATGGATTAATGCCAATCAAAAATATATTAATAAAATGGGGATTGGAGATATTTTAGGGCTGTTTGCAAAACAAATTGGACTTTCGATTGCGTTGTTTGCTGCAGCGACGGCTGCATTCATTGCCATTACGGCAGGATTTTCAGCGGCCTTTGGTTTAATCGCTGGATTTTTTACAGCCCCAGCCGGCTTTGCATTATTGGCTGCTACGATTGCAGGTGCCATTGCAACTGGTGCGGCTCTTGCTTATGCCGTAGTAAAGTTTGGTCCTGCAGCAGACATCGCTCCACCTAAATATGCTGGACTGATTAATGCCACAATGGCAATTGCCATTGCACCGGCTGCCATCGCTGCGGCTGCGGCTATTTCGGGTGAAGCTGCAATTCCTTATGCGGGCGTGGCGTTGGCGATTGGTCATTTGCTTAGTTTTATCGGCGCTTATTTTTCAGTGATCATGTCTGGTGTGCAATTGGGCATGGAAGCTGTCAAATTAGAAACCGCTGCAAAAACCACAGAATTTAATGATGCAATGAAAAACGCCAAGCTCAATATTGCTATGCAGGGCGAAACGTTATTAGATGTTGAAAAAAATAATAAGCCCAAAGGGAATTCAAATCATCCTTTATTTGAAATAATGGACAGTGCTTATGATGCAATGCCTTCTGGAAATCAAGACCGCGGCCAAAAGGGCGACAACATTGATAACGACTACAAACAAACCAAATCTAACCGCTATTTACAATCGTTAGAACAAATTGATCGCAAACAAAATTTATTTAGAGCTTATGTAAAAGTTTTTCAAGATAAATATTCTTCCAGGGCATTAATTGTTCAAGAGCTCAGCGGTCTCAACAGCCCGACATCTAATCAATCATTGACGGCGATTGCCGATCAAGAATTTTCAATGATGAAAGAAGCGGTGAATACAGCTTATCAATTAGAGCAGCAATATGTGGCTCAACATAATAAATGGAAACAAGCGGAATATGCTGAAAATAAATTAAGTTGGTCTTTTTACTTAAAACTAGGGGGCTTTGCGGCAGGCACGGCTCTTAGCTGGGTTCCAGTTGTAGGGGGACCGGGTGTGGCGATGGCCGTTGCGGCGACTGCAGCGGAGTGGCGAAATTATTACATTAACGATGACAATGATCCTCGTTTTAATATTTACAGTCCAACTTATGGAAATTTGGGTATTAAGACTGAAGAAGTTAATACAGATTTATTTTCGGTGACTCGATTAGTACAAAGCGATGACTATATTGCGACTGAAAGTGATAACGCGGGTAACTGGATGGTGGCCTATGACCGTGTTCGCAATAATCGAAAAACTCTGTATCAGGCTGCCAATAAAATGAGAGCACTTATCATGCTTAAGACTCACGTTTCTGAATGTCGAAATTTGGTACATCAAGAGATGACTCAAAATAGCGGTCGAAAATATGGCCAAGGTTTAATTGAAATTTATGATCGGGAACGTGCTTTTGCCGAACAGATGCTCAATGCCAAATTAGAAATTACTAAAACAAAAGTTCAAACTCATAATTCTGAAAATGCTCAAACTCAAAATTTTCTTAAGAGTAACGTTCAAGTTTTGGGGGCTCTGGGGCTGATGGCATTGGCCGAAGCGGATAATCGTTCTGATTTAAATATTAAGTTGGGGTCAAGATATGCCGGCAGTTCTTTGGAATATGTAGGAGGAAATGTTGATAGTGTCATCAAACGCGGGGGATATCAAAATTTAGATTTTGATGTTGATCCGGAAAATACGGGAATTGGTTATGATCCTTTTTTAACTTTTGCAGATGGCCGCAATAGTTACTATTCTTCTTCTGGAACAACTGTCACTCCTGATTCAACAAATTTAACTGAACTTTTATTTCAAATTAATGAACATATTTTGACCTTAAGTGCTTTTGGCGCCGTCAAACAATCAATCAGAGAAGCCCGCAGATTAGTGCACCAGGAACTTACCGGTATTGGTGGAGCGGATACGGCGGACATGGCTAAATCAACTATTTCAGCTGAAGGCCGCCGGTTAAATCAAGATTTTATGTCTATTGTGAATATGACCAACGAAATTGCGAATTTAACCACCATGTACGCTACTGCTAAAAAAGAACAATCACGAAATGTGATTAAAGCCCTTACTCAAGTTTTTACTGGGGTGATTACTTTTATTTTTGCGAATATTAACGTCGCCGTTTCAATGGCAGGTTTGGCCAGCGCACTGCTTGATTTTCTTTTTGCAACAATTGATTTAGCCAATATGTCGCGCTGGCAAAATGAAATGAATAAACAGGGGCGCTTAAACCGTTTTACGGCCAAAACCGGCCAAAATAAAATGGAAGATAAAACCAAAACCCAAATTCAAAATTTAATTAATGCCGGCGATGAAGGCGAGTCGGCAATTGCTCAAGCTGAATTGAAACGAATGAATAAATTAAAAGAGCAATTAGCTAAATTAAATCAGGCTAAGGCTGGTTCTAAAGCTGGAGTGCGTGGGGCTTTAGGAAAAGCGACCGCTGGCGGTGGAAATCTTTTTAGTGAAGCCGTTTCTCAAGAAGGTTCATTGGCTGATAACTTAGGTAATTTGTCTCAAAGTAATTTTGCAGCGAAAGATCAATTTGAAAGTTCTGAAGGCAGTGTTTTTGGAAAAGCATTTGCTTTTTTCAATTCGAGTATTGGTCTAGGACTATCAGGACTTGGCTTTGCTAAAGGGGTTTTGGAAGGCAAGATCAAATTTAATGGTGGAAACGTGGGTTTAGGTGAAAAAATTGCAGGCTCTTTTAGTTTATTTGGTAAAGATGGAGATGCTTCAATATTAACAGGTGGAGAAGGAACAGATGATAAAGGAAATCCAGTTAAAGAGGGTGCAGCCAATTCCAGTTCGATCAAAAATCAACTCAAGGAGATTGGAATCGAATCTAAATTGGGTGTGGGTGCATTTTTAATTGGTGGACTTGCTTTAAGGCTTGTAGCAAAACAAACCTCACTTTCTGATTTTGCAAATGATACGGTTTCTAATAAACAAGCAGGAGTGGATCAAGGGGCAAGTGCATCGGCAAGACAACTTGCTGCAGTTCAAGGTTTGGAAGAATTAAATAAAAGGGCCGATAACGAGGGTAATCAAAAGTTAATAGAGCGTATTGAAAATGGGACTGGTGATACTATTGAATTAACGAGAGATCAATTACCTGCTGTGTTTGGTAAAGAATTTGATGGGGCAGATTTAAGTGATCCTATTACTCAAAATAAAATTCGTGAAAAAGCTAAGCTGTTAACCGGCAGAGATGATGCATTTACTTTTGTAGGAGATAAACTGAAATTATCTGGAAATTTTGATACTTCTGGAACGATGACTCTTCAACAAATTAATAATGCTCTTTTAGCATTAAATACTTTAAAAAATGGCATGCAAATTTTGGGCGGGACTTTAGAAAAAAATGATTCGGAAGAAAGATTAAAAAAGAAACAAGCTTCCATTGAAAAAGTGATTGCAAGAATGGCTGCAGCGGGAGTTCCATTACATACTATTTTAGAAGCCATTGCTTATGCCATTTCAGAAGAGCAGCGCGAATTTGATCGTAATTCACGATTGACCGAGGCACTGATTAATACTGTTGGAAGTCAGTTTGCGACCCATGGTCAAACTTCTATTAGCAACGGGAAATTGGTTTCTTCTTATCAACTAAGTGAACAGGGAGGAATTGGCGCATGGTTAACTCAAGGAGCCAATGCAGTCGGCGGACTGGCTAAGGGCATTGTAAATGAATATATTTTGAAAAAGTTACCTACACATATTCAAGAAAAATATATTCGCAGTAAACTTAATGAAGCAGAGGCCAAACGAATTTTTGCTGTTTTAGATCAAGGAGCTATTGATCGTTTGAAACGACTTGACCCGGATAAAGCTGCTATAGCTCAAAAAGCCAAAGATGATTTTTCAGATTTTCAGGATGGCAAAATAAAATCAAAAGAATTTACCAAACGCATGGAACAATATTTCAATGCGATGGGTTTTGCGATGGTGAAACCGGATGTCATGCTTAAACCTGAAGTGAATGCCACTCAAAATGATGCTCTGGCAGTTTTTAGAGCTCAAAATATTAGTAGAACGGCTGTTCAAAGTACCACGATGGCAGTGCCTGTGGAACCAAGACGTCAAACTCAAGATGCTCCAGCGACTCAGGCAGGTTCGACGCCGGTGTCTGTTCAACCCGAACGAAGAGACACTCCGTCAGTTATTCCTGCTGCCTCAAGACCGGGTATTGGAATGCCTGCTAATGCTCAACCTAGAACAGAAGGGACTCGGGGTGCGTTACCTGTCACTGCTTCCACCACAAGTGAAGTGAATTCTTTTGATGAAGCGATGAACGAATTTTCAGCAATTACTGCCGGTAAAACAACAGAAGGTATGGCTAAAGAAATGGGTTTAGATTTATCCAGCAAAGCCGATGTAGCAAAAGCAAAAACAGAAGGTTTAAAACAATACGACCGTTTATTTAAAATACAAGAAGCTAAACGCCAAATGGCTCTACAGTTAGAAATTTTAAAAAGTGAACGCAGTTTAGCAGATGGAAATATTCCTTTTTTAAGACAGGATATTACAAATCAAGCAAGCGCTGCTGATGTAGCCTTTGGCGATTTAATTGTTTCTGACCTGCAAAGTGCTGATAGTCCTATTGAGATTGAAGCATTTAAAGAAAAATATAAAAAATTTGATCCTACTCAAAACCAAGCCAAATTACAGGGAATGGTAGATGCGTATTCAGCAAAAAAAGCAAAGGCTGCAAATATGCCAGCACAAGACGCAAGAATCTTTTTAAATACTGAAGCAAAAAAAATATTTAATGGCCCGGATGGTTTTTCTATTAAAGATGCAGCTGAAACTGAATTTAAAAATCTTATCCGTAAAGATATTTTTAATAGTGATCCTGATAATAAAATTCCCGCTAACAAAAAAGAGCAAGCTGTCCAAGCCCGTGTTGATTACTTAAAGACAAAAACAAATCAAATTACAACATTGAATGAAGAATTGAGACAAATCCAACAAACAGAAGTTAAGGCAAGTATGGATCTTTTACATACTGAAAATAAATTGCGTTCTGTGGGGTCAAGTCTAAATGAAGGACTGGTTGTTGATAATTTAGTTAATAAATTTACCGGTTGGACCGAAGTGGGTACTGCCAGCAAAATGCCTCAGGTGATGGCTAGCGCAGCGCAAGCCGCTTCTGGTTTTGGAACTGTTGCCTTTGTAACTCCTGATTTAGATGGCAAACCGCGATATCCTCAGACGTTAAGAGAACATGCAGAAGCTCTTAATCAGAATATTCATAAGTTAGAAACAGATATTAATATGCTTAGAGCTCAAAATATTCCGTCGAGTGATCTTAAAGATCTCAATAAAAAATTACAAAATTTGAGAGAGCAATTGAATTATCAAGCATTGGCTGAAAGTTATACTGCAATAACTTCTTTAAATGTAGGTTTTAATATTGATAAAAATATGTTTACAGAGGGTAATACTCAGCAGGACGCACTAATTAACAACATTAATCAAGTTCTTCAAGATAACCATGAAAATTTAGCTGGGGCAGGTAAAAAAATCTATGCAGCGAGTGAAAACATTAACCCTCAAAAGCCTTTTAGTAGTTTAAAAAATGACATGCTTAATTATTTAAATTCTAAAACCACTGCTCAATCTCATATTGAA
>CAYMKA010000071.1:0-8866 GCA_964390935.1 uncultured bacterium | reverse complement strand
TTAACACACCGCGACTATTATCTTTTATCGCTCCTGCCAAAATTTCAGGGGCGCTGGCGGAAGCTCCGTTAATTAAAACCACTAATGGTTTGTCGTAATAGGTGGTTCCTTCTGGATCTACGACTGGAAAATTTTCATCGTGGCCATTGCGGTCAGTGGTTGAAACAACCAGTCCATTTTTCATAAATAATGATGCAATGCTAATGGCCTGATCTAAGAGACCGCCTCCGTTATTTCTTAAATCTAAAATGAGCGCTTTCATGCCTTTTTTATTTAAATCAGCAAGTGCGTCTGAAATTTCTTCAGTTGAAGTACGGCTTTCAAAAGTTGCTAGCTGGATGTAACCAATTTTATTGGTGTCGTCGATCATCTCCACTTTAGTGACTGATTTAATTTTGATTGAATCGCGCACAAGAGAAACTTTTAAATTATTATCGAGCCCCTCGCGTTCAATTTCTAAAAGAACTTTGGTGCCACGTTCGCCGCGAATTTTACTCACTGCTTCCTCAAGAGAAAGTCCTTTTGTCGGAAAACCATCGATAGAAACAATCACATCAAGCGCTTTAATTTTGGCGCGTGCTGCAGGCGTTCCCTCAATAGGGGCAATCACCGTGATGCGACTTTTTTTCATCCCAATTTGAATGCCCACTCCAAAAAATTGGCCTTCCATGCGAGTGGTCATATCTGAAAAGGCTTTGGGCTCTAAAAAGCGAGTGTAAGGATCTTCGGTTGATTCAAGCATGCCCTTGATCGCGCCATAAACTAATTTAGTGTTAGAAATATCTTTATCAACAAAAACTGACTTCACGATTTCTAACGCCTGTAAAAAAACGCCAAGCGAAGTTTCATTTTGAGCCAGTGAAATAGAGCGAATAGAAAATCCTAATGAAAACGCGACGATGAGTGCAATCGTCAGACCGATCAAACCAACTTTTTTACCAATATTGATTCTCGTTTTTATTTCTGGGAGCATGAATTCCTCTATTGTATAGGCCTCTTTATTATTGGAGAAGCGATTCTTAAAAACGAACGTAGTTATTTGGATCGACTGGCGTTCCTGATTTACGAACCTCAAAATGCAAATGCGGCCCTGTGGAATAACCGCTGCTGCCGACATAACCGATCGTCTCCCCTTTTTCGACCACATCTCCTTTTTTTACCGCGATGCGTGATTGGTGTGCATATAAAGTGGTCAAGTCATTGCCGTGGGCAATAATCACAATGCGGCCATAGCCAGTCGTTTCCGAGCCCCACCATCCTGCAAAAATCACTTCTCCAGAATCAGCCGCTGTAATTTTTGATCCATATGGAGCACCGATGTCTTGCCCGGTGTGAAACTTTTTAGTTTTAAAAATGGGGTGAATGCGGTAACCAAACGGTGAAGTTTTGGGTCCTTTTGCAGGCACTGCAAAAACTCCGCTGCCATATTTCTTCAAAGGCTGGCCAGAGCGCATAATTTTTTCGCGAATGTATTTTTCAATTTCTAAGCTTTGTTGTTCTAACTCTGCCACCCGTTTTTCATATTCGATGCGCTGCTGTTTCAAATCTTGGTAAAGTCTTTGATGTTCAATTTCTTCTTTTGAGAGCTGTGTTTTTTTAAATGAAATTTTTTCTACGATCGATTCAATCACATTTTTTTGACGCTCGACTGCGGTTTTTTTAACGGACAACTGTTTATATTCCACGCCCATGTCCTGAACGACATTTTGGTCTTGCTTGAGTAAATTTTTCATAAAATATAAGTTATCTAAAAAGTCTGAGCGAGTCGAAGCCAAGAAAAACATCGTCACATATTCCATGCCTCTTTGTTTATAAACACTGCGCAAACGATTGCTCGCTAAAAGGCGCTGGCGTTCTAATTTGGTTTGGGTATGCATTAGACTTTCTTTTAAACCGATTAAATTTTTGGTTTCTTTTTCTAATTGATATTTCGAAACATTTAATTGCTGTTTCGTTTGATCAATTCTTTTTCTTACAAAAAATAAATCTCGCAATTTATTACGTTCTTTAGCCCTCGTTTCTTCAAGAATTCTTTTTTCACGAAGAATTTTCTGTTGAATATCCATTAATTCTTTTTGGGGATTATCATCAACCTCTTCCGAGTAGGCGACTGAAGATGAAAAAAAAGAAATTAAAATAAAAACAAAAAATAAAAAAACTTTTTTAGACATTATTTCTTATCCAATTTATTAAGTTGGGCTTTGCCGCGACGTTGCCTGTGAAAAGTAATCGCAAAACGGTGAGATTCATCTCGAACATGCTGCATCATTTTTAAAAGCTGGCTTTCAATGGGCAGTTTAATAGAGGTGGAGTTTCCGGGCAAAAATATTTCTTCTTCTTGTTTTGCCAAACTCATTATTTTCACTTTCCCCATCAATTTTAAATCCATGAGTGACTGCATGGCTGCCGACAACTGTCCCTTGCCCCCGTCAATTAAAATCACATCAGGCAGTGGTTTTTGCTCTTGAAGTAAACGACTATAACGTCGCTTTACCACCTCGCGCATTGAAGCAAAATCATCTGGTTTATCTTGAACAGTCTTTAAAATAAATTTGCGATAGCCTGCTTTATTCGGTAGCCCCTTATGAAACGAAACCATCGAAGCCACCGTTTGGGCCCCTTGAATATGTGAAATATCAAACCCTTCAATCGTCAGCGGCAGTTGTTTCATTTTTAAAAGGGATTGCAGTTCGATTAAGGCGCCTTGGCGGTTTCCTTTTTTCACAAATTCTGCCCGTTCACGTTCTGAATTTAAAACCGCGTTACGCATCGCCATGCGCAGCAAATTTTGAGTTTCGGTATCGGCGACATAATTAATTTTTATTTTTAAATGGAGTGTGGTTTTTAAATAATCTTGTAATAAATCTTTTTCTTTTACCGTTTTTGAAATATAAATTTTCTCAGGAAAATCTGTGGTTTTTTGATAATACTCCACAAACACTGCGTTAAAAATTTGAGCGGCATCATTATTTTCATTAGTAAAAACAGTAAAACTTTCTTGACCGCTCATGCGATAATTTCTAATTTTAATTAAATAAACAATTGCCACTTCGCCTGCGACCGCGACCGCCAGCACATCAATATTCTGGTGACTGGCACTGTTTACATATTGACGCTGTAATATTTTTTCAATTGTTTTCATTTGATCACGGTAGACAATAGCTTGTTCAAATTTCCGGTCTAGCGAAGCCTGTTTCATCTTTTCTTTAATTTCATTGGCCAGGCTTTCATACTTTCCTTCCAAAAACTTTTCAATGTCTTTCATTTCGCTTCGATAATCTTCTTTAGAAATATTTTTAATACACGGTCCTTCACAATTTTTAATGTAGTACTCAAGGCAAGCTCGTTTGGGCAATGGATTTCCGCAGGTGCGGTAAGGAAAAGTCCCTTTAATTAAATTAAGAGCTCCGCGAATAGTGCCTGTCCCTAAAAAAGGTCCAAAGTAAGCATCTCCGTCATTTTTACGTTCGCGGGCTATGAGCAGTCTTGGAAAATCTTCGCTCCAGGTAATTTTTAAATAGGGATATTGTTTATTGTCTTTTAATTCAATATTAAAAGGGGGTCTGTATTTTTTAATTAAATTATTTTCTAAAACAAATGCATCGAGCTCAGACTTTACCGCAATAATTTTAAAATCCACGATCTTTGAAACAAGTGCCAATGTTTTAGGATCGTGTTGTTTATTAAAATAAGAACGAACTCTATTTTTTAAAATTTTCGCCTTGCCCACATATAAAATTTCACCAGCAGCGCCCAGCATCATATAGACGCCAGGATCTGAAGGAAGAATTTTTAATTTTTCGGAAAGAGTTAAAGGCTTTGACACTCAAACATTTTATACCGAAACGGGTTCAATAAATAAAAAGGCCTGCTTTTGACGGCAGGCCTTTGTTTGAGAACACTATTGTTTAAAAGATTATTCTTCTGTCTCTTCTTTGGCCTTTTTAGCACGAGGTTTACGAGCCTTTTTAGTTTCGCCTTCATCGCCAGACTCTTCTGCTTTTACTTCGCCAGCTTCTGCATCCTCTGTTTTTTCTTCTACCACTTCATCAAGAGAAACCACGCCACGCTTTTTCTTTTTCTCAATTTTTTCAACAACATCTTTCACAATTTCAACTTCAACACGAACTGTAAAAGTCGTATTCACTTCATGAAACAATTTCGCGTTCACCTTGAAATCACCAGCTCCACGAATGGCTTCTGTTAATTTAATACGACGGCGATCAATTTCAACACCTAATTGATGTTTTACGGCTTCAGAAATTTGAACACCGGTAATAGAACCAAACAGTTTTCCGCTCTTGCCAGCCTTAGCTTTTACTAAAACAGGGGCGCTATTTAATTTTTGAGCGAGCGCCTCTTGAGCAGAACGTTCATTTTGTAATTTTCTTTTGCGTTGATTTGCAAGCACCTGATAATGTCTTTTGTTTTGTTGGTTAGAAACAACGGCTAATTGGTTAGGAAAAAGGAAATTAACAGCGTAACCTGACTTCACTTTTACAACGTCACCTTGGTTTCCCAAGTGTTCATGATTTTTTGTCAAAATAACTTCCATAATTTTCTCCTAATCTACAAAGTAAGGGACAAGACCAATGACGCGTGCTTTTTTAATAGTTTCAGCCAACATGCGTTGGTGTTTTGCGCACATGCCCGTTTGTCGACGTTTTGAAATTTTGCCGCGATCAGTCACATAACGACGATAAGACTCCACTGCTTGGAAATCTAATCCCATTACTTTTCCGATACACATCGGACAAATTTTCTTTCGTTGGCGGCCCATAGCGCCACGAGCGCCACCTTCTTTACCGCCACGTTCTTTACTACCACGTTCTTTTGTTCTTGCTTCAGCCACAATCCATCCTCCTAAAAATAATTACCTAAAAAGGCACTGCCTCCGAAGCCGGTGACATTTGTTGTGCCGCTTCTTTTCTTTCTAACATTTGCATGTTGTCAGCCACGATATCGGCTGACACACGTTGAACACCTTCTTGCATAAAACTATTTAGCTGCAAGCGGCCTTCAATTGAAACCAGTCGCCCTTTTTTTAAATACTCACCACAAATTTCAGCCAGTCTTCTCCACGCTACAACGCGTAAAAAATCTGCTTCAGTTTGTCCTGCGGCATTCTTTTTTACTGGGCGATTAATCGCTAAAGTAAAATGGGCCACCGCAATTCCTGAAGGGGTGTATCTGACTTCTGGATCCTTCGTTAAACGACCAATTAAAAATACTTTGTTATACATTTTTAATTACTCTCTTAACTTAGAATGGAATGTCATCCACAACTGTATGAGCTTCCATATTATTTTCACTGCTCATCGGGGCAGCAGCTTGGTTACTTGCTCTGACCACACCACTCGCATCTAATTTTGTAATCTGATCGGCGACCACTTCAGTGACCCAGTTTCTTTTTCCGCCGCTCAATTCTTCGGTACGCACCTGAATGCGACCTTCTGCCAACATCACATCTCCAGCTTGAATATTTTGTAACAAATATTCTGCCGATCTTTGTGAAGCCACTACCGGAATTAAATCCGTTTCAAACGTTCCATCAGGCCTTGGCATTCTGTTGACTGCCAAAACTGTTTTTGCAGTCACATTACCGCTTCCGCCGCCCATTCCTGACTCGGGAGCAGTCGTTGCTTTGCCAATCAGAATGATGCGATTTAAATTCGACATTTAATTTTTAATTACGCAGTCGCGATTAATTCTTCTTTAGTCATGGTCACGCGTGAAGTCAACTGGCGAACCACTTCTGCATTGTTACGGGCAAAAGTAGCAATCGCAGCAGGCACAGCACCTTCACCATTAAACGTTAAACGAATATAAATTCCTGTTTTGTGATGATCAAAATAAGTTGCTAAATCACGTTTACCAATTTTTTCAAAAGACTTCACTTCAAATTTTAATTTTGCTAAAGCTTTGTTTAATTTTTCTTCAAAAATCTTCAGCTCTTCTTCAGTTAAATTCGAAGCCAAAATAAATAACGTTTGATAAAGATTCACTTAATTCCTCCAAAAATTTTAAAAATTTGCCTCGCGGCAAAGGGGCGAAATAATAGCATAACCAACTATTTTTGCGCTATCTCAATCAGGCGCTCTAGATCATCTTTCGAAAAATAATGCAGGTGAATCACGCCCTTTTCTTGAGAACCGGCAATACTAACTTTGGTGCCAAAAAAGCTTGATAAAGTTTGCTCCGCATCGGCGAGCGCAAAATCCTTTTTCTTGCTTAAAGATTTCGATTTAGCCGAAGGACTATTCTTTTTGGTCAACCCTTCCGCTTCGCGAACATTAAGGCTGCCGGACACAATTTGATCAAACGTTTTTTTCTGGAGATCTGACTCCTGAATAGAAAGTAGCGTCCTGGCATGCGAAGCCGACAATGTTCCACGTCTGAGGGCATCTTTGATATATAAAGGAAGATCGTTGAGGCGCAGGATATTGGCTACCGTTGAGCGGCTTTTCCCCACTTTTTTAGCAATCTGCTCTTGGGTTAACTTAAATTCTTCAGCCAATTGAAAATAGGCTTCTGCTTCTTCTAGAGGAGAAATATTTTCTCTTTGAATATTTTCAATTAAAGCCAGCGCCAAAGACTCTTCATTATTAGAAGTTCTGATAATGACGGGGACCTGGGTTAGCCCTGCTTTTTTAGCAGCACGCAAACGGCGTTCTCCGGCAATGAGCTCATAACCATTGTCTAAACGACGCACGATAAGAGGCTGAGCAATACCAAATTCTTTAATGCTGTCCGAAAGTTCTTGGATCGATTCATCATTAAAAATTTGGCGAGGTTGTCTGGGGTTAGGCACAATTTCTTTTATTTCAATTTGTGAAATGGTACGTCCGGCCGCCAAGGTATTTCTATTCACGCCAGGCGACACCAGCGATTCAAAACCTTTTCCTAATCTGTTTTTATTTTGATTACTATTTGTATTATTTGAATTCATTGGCGATAACCTCTTTTGCTAATTTGCGATACGCATCCGCACCTGCTGATTGTTTAGCATAAACCGAAATCGGCTGACCGAAACTGGGCGCTTCACTGATGCGCACATTGCGAGGAATGATTGATTCAAAAACCAAGTCATTAAAATGTTTCTTCGTTTCCTTAACCACTTCCTGATTTAACTTGGTGCGCGGATCAAACATGGTGAGAATGATTCCGCCCAGTTCTAATTCTGGATTCACATCGCGTTTCATTAAATCAACCAAATCCATCAGCCGCGACAAACCTTCCATCGCATAATATTCACATTGCACCGGCACCATAATTTTTTGAGCGGCGGCAAGTGCATTGATCGTTAAAATTCCAAGCGATGGCGGACAGTCCAGCAAAATAAAATCATAAAGTTCAGAAACGGGAACAAGCGCATCTTTTAAAAGATATTCACGATTTTCTTTATTTAAAAGCGTCACCACCGCGCCCGACAAATCGGCACCTGCCGGGATCACATGTAAATTTTCAACTGAAGTGGGATAGATGGTCTGATCAACCGAAACCGCGTCGTTTAATAAATCAAAGAGAGTTTTATCAATTTCATCTACTTTTAAACCCACGCCACTGGTGGCATTAGCCTGAGGATCCACATCGATAATCAGCACCCGCTTACCACTTTCGGCAAGTGAAGCTCCTAAATTAACAGCAGTGGTGGTTTTACCCACTCCCCCTTTTTGATTCACGATGGCGTATATTTTTGCGGACATGTGAGGGGCGATTATACAGTTTACCTCGTTTTTGTGTGTTCTATATAAATTAACAAATGTAAATGAGATACTTGGGTCAGGGAGCGAAAATGTTCAATTCAAAAATGATAGAAATCAATCGCATCTTAAAAAAAGCTTTTAGAGCTAATCGTAGTTATGAAGAGAAAATAGAAATTCTTCGTGAGATTCCTGACTTTTCTCATCAAATCATTATCGAAGAACCTGGCCTTTCAGAACCTGCAGAAAAAAATTCCGAAAAACCAAAAAATAAATTATCTAAGAAAGAACTGAAAACAATCCAAACTTTTGTTTCAAAACAACTTAGAGAATCTGAAACCATAAACGAATTATTATTAGAAAACATTGTCAAAGTAATTAAAAATGAAGTCGATAAAAAGAAAGCTCTAAAGCTAATTCAAAAAATCGATTTTTCAAAAGTTAACTTGACCAAAAAAAATTGGGGGGCTTTTTCGGGAATATTAATTGAATTAAATAATGCCCTTAAAAGAGCTGGATTAACTTTTAAGAATCTGCCGAGAGATCAATTCGAAATTCTTTCAAAAGGCCAAATTGACGGACACGATATGGCAAATGCTCTGAAAAAACACGGACTAAACGCTATCCTGAATTTAATTGACTAAGAAACTAGAAGTAAATTTCTGTGCTTTCCATGATGCGTGATGTCTATAATTTCTTCTATTTTTAAGCCATATTTCTTTAACATCGATTGAGCATTTTTAATTTCTTCTTCTAAACCAACCGACTTGAAGAAAATTAAACGGCCATTTTTTTTCATAATACTGGCGCCATACTCCACAAGCAGTTTCACCTCTCCTAAACCCCGCGCGGTGACGATATCAAATTTATGTTTAGGGCTTATTTTTTCAACACGTTCACAAAGAATTTGATTCGAATCAAATCCTAGAGCCGCATAAACCTCTTTCAAAAAATCAGCTTTTTTCTTAATCGATTCCAGTAAAAATATTTTTTTATCTGGAAAAACAATTTGCAAAACGACGCCCGGGAAACCATTGCCACTGCCCATATCTGCTATGGTTTCATATTTATTTTGAGCGATTATTTTTTGAAAGGTCGGAATCGCCACCAAAGAATCGTAAAAATGGTCTATTAAAATATTTTCCAAGCCCTTCGCGGATAAA
>CAYMKA010000070.1:0-8936 GCA_964390935.1 uncultured bacterium | reverse complement strand
TCCTCCAGAGATAGGTTATTTTTTAATATCCTCTTCAATCACAAGCCCTGACCCAAACTTAATGATCCGAGTTGCAATGCCTTCTACAAAATAAGGTTCATGCGTCACGATTAACATCGTTAAACCTACTTCAAATTTTTCAATCACATGCACTAATTCTTTTTTCATTTCAGGATCAAGACTGGAGGTTGGCTCATCAAACAGCATCACCTGCGGACGCATCGCCAGCGCTCTCGCAATGCCCACTCGTTGTGCCTGGCCGCCCGAAAGTTCATGGGGATATTTATTTATTTTAGAAATTAAATCTAATTTTTTTAATAAATTCTCAGCATCACTGACTGCTTGTTCTTTAGAGATTTTTTGAATCAGGGTCGGAGCCAAAATAATATTTTCAAGAATAGTTAAATGAGGAAACAAATTAAAAAATTGAAAAACATAGCCCATTTGCATCCTCATCTGACGAATCATTTCCGGATCAGTTTGCTCCGTCATGTCAGCTCTTAAAATAATTTTTCCAGCTTCAACAGTTCCATTCTGAAATGTTTCTAAACCCGTTAGACAACGCAAGAAAGTACTTTTGCCAATTCCTGACGGGCCTTGAAAAACAACTCGTGATCCTGAATCAATATCAATAGAAAGATCTTTAATAATTTGATGTTCGCCATAAAATTTGACGAGATTTTTGACATTAACGGCTAGCGACATGATTTTGTTTCTCCATCTTGCGAGACCACAGCGAAAGCGGAAAACTCATTAGAAAATATAAAAGCGCAGTGAGTAGTCCCAATTCTAAAAAGCGGTAAGTCGTCGTGGCCGATAAATTATAAGCACGAGTTAATTCAAACACCGTAATAATAGAAACAAGTGACGTGTCTTTAAACAAAGCAATAAAGTCATTCGTGCTGGGCGGCAAAATAATTTTTATCGCCTGAGGCACAATGACATGTCTTAAAGTTTGAGCGTGCGTTAAGCCTAAAGATTTTGCAGCTTCAAATTGACCCTTTGGAATGGAGAGAAGCCCGGCGCGATAAATTTCAGCCTCATAGGCCGCATAGTTAATCCCCATACCTAAAATCGCCGCCACAAAAGCATTAAGTTGAATTCCTAAATTAGGCAGCCCGTAATACAAAAGGTAAAGCTGAATTAAAAGCGGTGTGCCGCGAATAATTTCAATAAACCCAAAACAAAAAATTTTAACAAAAGGTTTTCCATATAATTTTCCAAGGCATAGTCCGAATCCCAGTAAAACGGCCAACGCCATCGCAATAAACGAAAGCAGCAGCGTCATGAGGGCACCCTGCAGCAAAAGCGGTATATATTTAATAATTAAAGAAACTGAGGATTTGCTTTTAGAATTTTTAACAATTTTTAATTTTTCTTGATTCTTGTCCCACATATTCCATTTTTGATATATTTTTTTAATTTCTCCGCTGTCGATTAATTCTTTTAATGCCTGATTAATTTTTTGTTCAAGTATTGGAGAATCTTTACGAAAACCTGCAGCATACAAACCTTCTCCCACAGACCCGCCAACATTAGTTAAGTTTGGATAATGAGGCACGTACCACTGCGCAATGGGAGTATCTAAAAGAGCCGCATCAATACGGCCAATTTCTAAATCTTTATAGACTTCAACCGGGCCTGGATAAGTGACAACAATAATTTGGGGATCTTGCTCCAAAATTCGCTGAGCAAGAGAGGATGACATCGTCCCCACTTTTTTATTTTTTAAATCACTAAGGCTTTTAATATTTTTAGTCTTTTTTTGAATAGTTAATTGTTCGGTTAAAAAATAGTAAGGGCTTGAGAAGCGCACAACTTGTTTACGTGGCTCAGTCATCTCCAGGCCATTAAAAACGACATCAAAATTGCCACGGTTTAAAGCCGAAACCAACTGCTCCCAGGGCGTTGCCACCAAAACAGCTTTGACTCCCAGTTTGGCAGCAATTTTTTCAATGATTTCTTTTTCAAAACCTACCAGATGCTCTGGATCATTTTCAGGAAAAAACACATACGGAGCCCCGCCGGCAGTGTCTGCGCCCCAGCGTAGTTCCCCTGTTTTTTGGACATTCAACCATGCGTCTTGAGACCAGCTATTCGCTCCAAAAACCAAAACAAATAACAAAGAAATTAAAATTTTTCTAAGCACTAGCCATAATTTAATGGTCAACGAAATTAAGTGCAATCAAAGAATATTCACCTGGACTAAACACCATGCAATTTCTAGAATACTTGTGGCGCAGGGGGAGATTTTATATTTACTCACCAAAGCTCGTAGCGTTTGATCATCTAGAGCTGCTTGAACACCCGTTTATCACGGAACGTCTTACTAACTATAGAGACATCCCACATCTCAATCAAAATGTAGCTGGAAGAAAACTATTCGATCAGTTAATTGAAAGTCACGAAGATATTTTATTTTTGCGTCTACGCGCATTTGTTTCAGACATTATTTTTGACTTTGAAAATCGTTCAAACCGTTTAGAAATAAAATCTTATAAACATTTAGCAGAAAATTATGTGGACTGTCTCATTGACCATCGTGTCTTTTCATTCGCTTGGGCAGAGCACATCGATGAAAACGGCCAGAAAAAAATGGTTTATGCCAACTGGATTTATTCTAGACTTGAAAACTTTTTACAAAAATTGGGCCTTTTTCAAAAAAATGGTTTAAAAAAATTCTATCCAATGATCATGAATCTAATTTTTAGCGGAGCCGACCCCTATCACGATCTCTTAAGAATTGGCATTAAAAAAAAGAAAGGTTCTTATGTTCAGGAAGTCAATAATTTTTTAAATGCCAAAATTTTACTTTTACAAAGACAGGGATTATTGGGCGAAACCGAGAGCAAAATAATTATTTATCTTGCCCACTTCTTTATTCAGTTTTTCAAAAAACTAGAAGGAATTGATTATTTTTCTTATTTCCCCACTCTTGATTATTCTCGCCCCGACCCTATTATTGGAATGTTTTCAGGGCTTTACCGAAAACACCAGAACTTGGAGACTCTTGATCTATTACTTAAAGGCATTCCTTCTAATTCAAAACTAACCCCAGTAGAAAAAGATCAGTTATTTAGAAATATTGGCACAAAAATTATTTCGCCAATTCTTAATCATTATTTTGAGATTTTTTGGAACCGACACTTAAATCAACAGGTCAGTGTCAGAGGCTCTATCAATGATATTCCGGTGCCTCTTTTGGTTTATAACGAAAAAGGGATTTGTGTGGATGGAAATATTTTGGCTTTTACAGAACTGGGTTATGAAAACAACACCCATCAGTTATTAAATTTTTCTTTCGATAAACAAAAAAATACAAATGAAATTGAATTTGAAGAATTAAAAGAAAAAATAAAAAAGTTTTATGATGAAAAACCCACAAAAACAGCCGATCATTTCCAAACCACTTTATGGTTTAAGGCAAAAAATGGACGCAGCATTAAAATGTTAGCTCGAGTCAGTGTCAGTCGCATTTCTCAAAGAAAAGAGGATGGATTATTTTATTCTTTTTATTTACAGAATATTAAAAAACAGGCGTTGGAACACCATTACCACCAAATTGTGGCTGAAAATTTTTATGGAGTAGAAACGCCTATGGTCTTCATGACTGCCGAAGATGGAACCATTACCGAAGGCAGTTACCCTTGGCTCAAAACAGTCGCTGGGTTAAGTCCACACGATTTAAGTCAAAACGAATATGTTTTATTTTTAAAATCAAAAAAGAATCGCAAACTCTACACTAATATTGAGCTGGGCTATATTTCTGAGAAGAGACGTTTCAAAAGAATCGGCGGACGTTTTGATGCCTTTATCATCAAAAAATCTGAGCTGGGAGATTTTTTAGACAGCAAAAATCACTGGCAAACCGAAAAATTACTGACCTTTATTAAAAACAGAAAAGCCAGTGCCGTGATTGATGCCGGTATTAATTCGATTAAAAGTCATCAGGACACGTTGGAATTACTTCACGTTCAGGGTAAAGACATATCTGATGAATATGATGTTTTAGTAGACACCGCTTACTCTAAAGCATTTTATGCAAAAGAATTTAAAAAACGTTTTCAAATTTATCTAAACAGCTCAAAACGCAAAGGATTTTCTTATTTATTTTTAGACATTGATAACTTTAAAGCCGTAAACGATAACTACGGCCACGAAGCGGGAGATCAAATTTTAATTGAGTTTGGAAAAGCCATTTCACGTTCGCTTCGAACCAGCGACTATTTTTTCAGAAATGGCGGAGAAGAGTTTGTGGTGATTTTACCCGGAGTCGTCACTGAAGATTTACTTAGACAAATTGATACTCGTTTGCACGATGAAGTTGAAAAAGTAGTTCGGCCTGATGGCACCTCTTTACGTTTTACAGCTGGAGCAGTCATATTAAATCAAAGCAGTCTGCCTTTTTCTGAACCGACAGTAGTTAACACATTGGCTGACATGATGATGTATCAATTTAAAAGGACTCGTAAAGGCCTCACTAACATTTTTAACATGATGGATGCAGCGCATGTACGAATTTTTAGATCAATTAATTCTGACCACGAAACAGAATCTGTTAAAAAGTTAGCGCAATAAAATTATTTTTGAAAAGCTTTGGCCAGCTGCTCGGCTGTCCATTTTAAATTTTCAAAGGTGTGGCTGTTCATCAAACTAAAACGCAGTCGGCAAGATTTTTCAGGAACCGCCGGATAAGCGACTGGACTGACATAAATACCCTTTGTTTCTAAATCACGCGAGATTTCTCGAAGACGCTGACTGTTTCCGACCACAACCGGGATGATGGGGGAAACATCATCCGTTGTGTCGAAACCATTTTCTTTTAAACATTTTTTAAAATACAAAATATTTTCAAATAATTTTTCTTTTAATTCAGGCTGAGTCTGAAGTTTATGAATGCCCATACGGCTTGCGGCCACTTGAGCGGGAGCCAGTGATGTTGAAAAAAACTGCGAACGGGCATAGTAGCGTAAATAGTTGATGAGAGTTTTAGAACCAGACACAAAAGCACCGCTGGAACCAATTGCTTTGGTAAAAGTGCCCATGTAAACATCTATTTCTTCTAAAACATTTAATTCGTCACAAAGCCCACGGCCATATTCACCGCACACCCCAATGCCATGCGCTTCATCGACATAAGTGCGATAACCATATTTTTTAGCAATTTTAATATATTCCTTAATCGGGGCTTCGTCGCCATCCATACTGTACACACTTTCAAAAACTAAAAGTTTGCCGGCAGCACTGGAAGCATTTTTTTTCATCAAGTGCTCCAAATGATTTAAATCATTGTGTTTAAAATTTATTTTGCGGGCTTCGCTTAAACGAATGCCGTCGTGAATACTGGCATGTGACAATTCATCACATAAAACCAAATCATCTTTTCGTAAAAGTGCACTCAGTGTTCCGACGTTTGCCGCATAACCCGATACAAATAAAAGAGTATCTTCTTTTTTCAGCCATGCTGCCACTTCAAATTGTAATTTCACATGAATATCCATCGTTCCTGATAAAACATTTGATCCGCCGGTGCCTACACCATATTTGGCAGTGGCATCTTGAGCGGCACGAATTAAATCGGGATCGGTAGCAAGGCCCAAATAATTATTGCTCGCAAACATCAGTTTTTGATTAGCAGCAATTTCTTCATGAGCTTTGGCTAACACGGTGGCATAGCAGCCACTATAAAGCGGTCTAAACCAGGCATGATTTTTTTTAGCAAACACATCATCTGAAAACTTTTTAAACACAAATGTTTTATAAAAAAGATCAGGGTCAGGTAAATAATAAAAATCAAAAAGCGAGTACTGTGTGCTGTCGATCAACTCATTAGAAGGGACTGATTTTTTTAATTCTTGAGACTGCTGTAAAAACCAGCTTTCATTTCTTTTAAGAGTTTCAGAACTTACTTTTCTATTTGCCGTCGTAGGTTCGTAAACCCTCACTTTGATTTGATCATTTTTAAAAGGCAGTCGTTGACTAAGAGGATTTGTGACCATTTCACCAATACTCCACTGAGCTTGGCCTTCTTGCTTCAACCACAAAAGTCTTTTACCAAATTCTTTAACGGGCACGCCGCTCACTTCAATGTATTTAGGTTCCTGTTCGGTGAGCCCTGTTTTTTGGAGCCAACCAAAGCCGCGCTCTTTTTGTCTAAAAGGAATAATTTGAACTCCAGACGAATTTTTCGTCTGAGAGTCATGAACTAAATTGGTTTTTTGCTTACTCATAATGAAGGACTAATATTTAACTGCTGTTGAGTCTTTTAACCAAAACAAACTCAAGTTTTTAGGGAGACAGTTGTTAGGAATCGCTTGTCTAGGTATAAATAAGTCTTTTTTTAATTCATGTAAAACTTTTTTAAATCGGCAGGAAAATGCTCGATAGCATATCGAAGCATCGTGCGCGGCATCATTTTGTAATGCTTCTTTAAAAAAGTTTCTTCCATAGGACGAGAACAACGTTTGCCAATTTCACGCAGCATCCAGCCCACAGCTTTATGAATTAAATCGTGTTCATCTTTTAAAAGCATTTGGGCAATCACAAAATTTTCTTGGGCACGGCCCTTTTTGATGTAATGAAAAGTGGCCAGTACCGCAATTCGTCTTTCCCAAAGCAATTTAGACTTGGCCAATTTTTTTAAAATGGCTTTAGATTTGTCCGCTAAATAGCCGCCGACAATATGCTCAGCGCTGCTGTCGACCAAATCCCAGTTATTAATATTTTTTGAATTTTTTAAATAGAGTTCATAAATTTTTTTGCGAAGCGCTTCATCCGCCCCGGAAAACTTTTTCACTAAAATAAGCAGCGCCGCTAAACGATGCTCATGAATTTTAGAAGATAATAATTTTTGAATTTCAGATAATTCTAAAAACTCATAACCCTTGATCAGAAGACGAGTGATGGGCACTCGCAGGCCAATAAAAATATCACCTTCTGAATATTGTCCGGGACCTGTTTTAAAAAAACGCTGTAAAAAAACGGCGTCTCTTTTGTTGCCATGACTATTCAAGGTTTTCATCAGATTTTGAGCTGTTAACTTGGCCATCTAAAGTCGTCCTTCGGCATCTGCTTTTAAAATGGCTTCTAGATCTGGGTTTAAAGTATTTTGATGTTTTTGCATTTTTCCTTTGACGTAAACGGGAATATCAGTAAATTTTATTTTATTGTCTAAAAATAAATGGACGGCCGTTTCATTTGCCGCATTCATGACCGCTGGCATTGTTCCACCCGCTTCACCCGCTTCGTAAGCTAATTTAAGACCCGGAAACTTATTAAGATCTGGTTTCTCAAAAGTTAAATTTTGAACTTTAGCTAAATCAAGTCTGGGAAATTTATTTTGGATACGTTTAGGAAATGCCATCGCATACTGAATGGGCAATTTCATGTCGGGAAGTCCCAATTGGCCCACCACTGAACCGTCAATGAATTCCACCATTGAATGAATAATACTTTGGGGATGAATTAAGACTTCTATATTTTGATAAGCAATATTAAACAAGAAATGAGCTTCAATCACTTCTAAGCCTTTATTAAAAAGAGTTGCGCTGTCGATGGTAATTTTTTTACCCATGCTCCAGTTGGGATGTTTTAGCGCTGCCTCTGGTTTTTGTTCGCTCAGTTTTTCAGCTGGTAATTGCCTAAAAGGCCCGCCAGAACCAGTAATAATAATTTTTTTAATTTCATGAGCATTTAAAACTATTTTTTGATCTTCGACTCGCGGCGACAAACTCTGCCAAATAGCTGAATGTTCGCTATCAATCGGAATTAAATTAACCTGATTTTTTTTTATTTCAGCGGTAATCAAAGCTCCTGCTGAAACCAAAAGTTCTTTGTTGGCGAGACCAATATTTTTTTTAGCTGTAATAGCTGCGAGTGTTGGCTTTAAAGCTTTGGTGCCAGACATTCCCGCGATCACCAGTTCACTTTCTGAGTGTGTTGCGACAGAAAGCAAACCTTCTTCTCCAAATAAAATTTGGGTTTTGAGTCCTGGAATTTTAGATTTTAATTTTTCGGCAATCTCTTGTGAAGAAACACTCACAACAGTAGGTGAAAATTCCTTAATTTGCTCAGCACATATATCAATATTAGAGCCTGCCGCCAAAGCACAAACTTTAAAATCGGCCGGATGTTCTCTAACAATTTCTAAGGCCTGGGTTCCAATCGAGCCGGTTGAACCGAGCAAAGTAATTTTTTTAGTCACAATTATTCTCTAAATTATGGATGAATCGAATAAAGCACAATATAAAAATAAACCGGTACGACAAGTAAAAAACTATCGATGCGATCAAGAAGTCCGCCATGGCCTGGCATAAACTCTCCTGAATCTTTGGTGTGTACGGTTCGTTTTAATAGCGATTCACTCAAATCTCCCAGTGTGGCCAACACGGGAATAAAAACGGAGAAAAATAGAATCTGCCACCATACAAAACCATAGGGCTTTCCAATAATTAAATTAAAAATAAAAACAGCAATAAGTCCGCCCCAAAAACCCTCTACTGTTTTTTTGGGACTAATCACTTCATAAAGTTTGTGCTTGCCCCAATTTTTACCAATAAGATAAGCATAAACGTCGTTAAGCCACACACATAAAAATAAATACACAGTCAAAATCAGTCCGCCGTAAGGTGAAATTTTTCTAAGCAAAATAATACAAGCGATAGGCAAAGCGATGTAAAAAATGGCACGCAGCCACAACGCGGGTTCATTTTCAATTAAAAACATTTTGGCACGTATGACTTCAAAAATAAAAAAAGCAATGGCCACAACTGCTGCAATAGCGACCCACACGTTAGTCCACAAATAACTGGTGCCCGGATAAAAGGCCGAATAAATAATAACGGCTGTTACCGGATATAAAGAATAAAGAAGAGGCGACCGTATCCCTTTTTTAGCCATCATATTGATGTATTCATACAACGCTAAACAAGCCACGA
>CAYMKA010000069.1:0-9158 GCA_964390935.1 uncultured bacterium | reverse complement strand
TGCAGAAAAGCCTGACAAGTATTTGTTAATATACGGCACTTCATATGCCAGTATCTACCCAAACCACTTTTCAGCCCAAAGTCGAATTAATTAATAGTTTTTTGCTGCCTTACGACAATGCAGTGGCTACTGCTCGAACTTGTTATTCTTCTAAATTAATTTATCCCGCAGATGTGAGTAAAGACGCAAAGGCGATTGAACTGCGCGACAAAATTGCCGAAAGTATTTATGCCGCAGGTCACCACACCACATTACAACACGCCACATTTCAATTTGCATTGGATCGTGTCTCACGCCAATTTATTTGGAGTTTTTTACACGCTCATCCTTTTTATAACTCAGAGCAGGTTTCACAGCGCTATGTAACAGTGAAACCCGAGAGTGTTGTCACTCCGCCTATGAACGAAAAAGCCACCGCAATTTATACAGCTACAGTTACAGAACTCATGCAGGCATATGAAAAATTAAAAGAATTAACTTATGACACTATCTCGAAAGAATATTTAAGAATTTATAAAGGCCGCAATTTAGAAGATAAACGTTGGGCCAATGTCATTAAAAAGAAACAGCAAGAAGTCGCTCGATATATATTGCCAGTCGGAACTGCTGCTCATTTGTATCACACGATCAGTGGCTTAACTCTACATCGTTACAACCGCCTGCAAAATCAGTTTGATACTCCCACAGAACAAAAAATTGTCGTTTCTAAAATGATTGAGGCCATTAATGCCGTCGATCCGCTATTCTTTAGCAAAATCGAAGATCCTATTCCTCTCGAACAAACCGTCGAATATCAATTAATGAGTCAGTATGCACCCCAAAATAAAAATTCTGCTAAAGAATTTATCAAAGAGTTTGATGCCGAATTAAATGGCGACATTTCTAAACTAATTGACTACAAAGTAAACGGTGAAAAATCTTTGGCTCAAGCGGTACGCAGCATGCTCGGTTTAACCAAAGATAAAATGACCGATGAAAAAGCCATTGAACTAGTCATGTCACCTAGTTCTAATCATTATTTTGGAAATGCGCTTAATTTAACTTCGATGGCCAAAATTACCCGAGCTCTTAACCATGTACACTTTACTTTTAAGAAAAAAATCTCTCACACGGCAGATTCTCAAGATCAACGTCATCGCATGACCCCTGGTTCACGGCCCATTTTGGAAACTCAGGTTGATTTTGAAAATCCAGATTACTTAACCCCTGAAGTTATTGCAGTTACACCTGAAGCAAAAGCCTTTTATGACCTGTGTATGCAAAAAATTTGGAAAGCCATGGGACAGCTTTTAGATTTAGGTATCTCAAAAGAATTTGTAATGTATTTATTACCTAATGCGTTTCCCATTCGCTTTGAAGAGTCGGGAGATTTAGCCGCGTTTCATCACAAGTGGGTGCACCGATTGTGTTACACCGCTCAAGAAGAAATTTGGAATGCCAGCAAGACTGAAGTGGAACAAGTTTCTAAAATTTATCCGCAGATCACAAAATATTTAAGTGCGCCGTGTACGCTTAGAAAAATGGCTGGTCAGAAACCGTTTTGTCCTGAAGGGGATCGCTTTTGCGGAGTGCCCGTGTGGACACTCCGACTTGAGCAGTATCAGAGAATTATTTAGATATTATTTTCCTTAGCCGCTTTGATTCGTTTCTCTTTTTCTTTGTGCTGACGTTGCATACGTATAGGTAAATAATCTCCTATATCCGCAAAAAGTTTATTACTAATATCTTCGTGGTCTTTTTCAATAAGATCTAAATCAAGATCAAAATTCTTCTTCTTTTGCTCTTCAGAGATAGGCAATCCTGGAGTAGGTAATGATTCAGGTTTTAATCCTAAAACAGTTTCTACTGCATTTACTTTTCCGTCCACACGATCAAGAGCCCACATCAAAGGATAAGCATTGTCTCCGTAGCCCGGCCAAATAAATTTACCGTTCTCATCTTTTCTAAACCAATTCACGCTAAAAAATTTGGGGTGTTTTTCAATTTTTTTCCCCATATCAAACCAATGTCTAAAATAATCTCCAGGGTTGTAACCAAAAAACGGTAACATCGCCATGGGATCATGACGAGTTTCGCCGACAGCCCCGACAGCAGCAGCGGTAGTCTCAGAGGCCATCGTAGCCGCCATATAAACGCCATGATTCCAATCAAATGCCTCAGTAATTAGCGGGGTGACCTTAGCTCTGCGACCACCAAAAAACATTGCAGAAATAGGAACGCCTTCTGGACTATCAAACTTATCAGAAAGCACTGAAGAATTTTTCGCAGGAGTGGTAAAGCGGGAATTAGGATGTGCAGCAGGTTTTCCTGAAGCTGGATCATAAGGGTTTCCTTGCCAATCGATGAGTCCTGCCGGAGGGGTATCAGTTAAACCTTCCCACCAGGGCTCCCAGTTTCCTTTTTCATTTTTATAAATAGCCACATTGGTAAAAAGCGTGTCATGTTTAATCGCCTTCATCATGTTGGGATTTGTTTTGTCACTTGTGCCTGGCGCTACGCCAAAAAAACCATTCTCTGGATTGATAGCTCTTAGATGACCATATTTATCAACAAATAACCAAGCAATATCATCGCCGACAGTTTCTACTTTATATCCTTGATCAGAATAATGCTTTGGTAACTGCATCATGGCAAAATTAGTTTTGCCACATGCACTTGGGAAAGCTGCCGTAACATATTTTGTTTCACCTTTCGGATCGGTCACTCCCATAATAAGCATATGTTCTGCCATCCAACCTCTGTCTCGACCCATTACTCCTGCAATACGAAGAGCGAGACATTTTTTTCCAAGAAGAGCATTGCCCCCATAATTAGAACCAACACTATAAATTTCAGGCGAAGATTTATCAGGAAAATGAGCGATCCAGCGTTTATCCGGATCTAGATCAGCTTTGGCATGCATACAACGTACAAAATTATGGCCATCATTTATTTTTTTAATGACTTCTTCGCCAGTGCGAGTCATGATGATCATATTTTCTGCAACATAACGGCTATCTGTTAATTGAATCCCAATAATTGAGAAACTGGAATCAACTGGTCCCATCGAAAAAGGAACCACATAAAGAGTACGCCCCTTCATCGAATCGTGCGCAATATGATTTAGTTCACGACGAAAAGTTTTGGGGTTTTTCCAATGAACTTTAGGACCAGCGTCATCCTCATGTTTAGTCGCAATAATTGTTTTTGTTTCAACACGAGCAACATCGTTGGCCAAAGATCTCGCGTAATAACATCCTGGCCATTTGTCTTGATCCAGAGCAATTAGCTCACCTTCTTTAACAGATTCGTCGATTAATTTATCATAATTTCCACGAGTTCCTGTCACAAGTTCAATTCGATCTGGTTGCGTTAATCCAGCAAAATCAGAAACAAACTGATTCGCAACCACACTGTCAAACAGAGCAGCTTCTAATCGATAAGACTTTCGAGCAGAGGCAGACGAAACTTTTTTAGAGAAAAAATTCATGTGAGGCTCCTTTAAAAATTTCAGCGATTATAGACAGCTAGCCTTAACAGTTCAATAAAAATTAACGGGAAAGAAATCTAGTTAAATCTTAGGATTAAACGGCGAAAAAGGATTTTTCCAAGTCCACGAACGAATCATTTGAAATGGCACCTGAAGATTTAAATATTTTGTTAAAGGCACATCTTCTTTAATGGCACGTGTTTTTTTATTTTTAATGGCATGCAACAAATCTTGAATATTTTCGCCTTCAAATTCGGTATAAGCTTTACCCTGCTCCCATTCAAAATGACCGTCGCTGGCACCCAGCGTCGCAATATCTAATTGTTTAGATAAATCTAAAACTTTTTTTTCAACCAAATTAAAAAAAGGATAAACCGATGCTGTTTCCATGGCGTCAAAATAAACACCGTCTTGTTTAGAGTGAAAAATTTCTTCGATCTTTTTTTTACGTAGCGATGCCGTTAAAAAATTTAAAGGGTGTGCGGCAATGGCCAAACCGCCCTGAGCATGAATCATTTGCACTGTTTCTTCAGCCGATTTAAATTTAGGAATTAATTTCTCCACGCCCAACGCCACAATGTGCCCATGACGGGTGGAAATTTCAGTCCCAATTAAGACTTCCATTTTTAGACCGCGTTTTTTGGCATATTCTCTAGCTTTAAAAGCGCCGCCAATCAAATCGTGATCGGTAACAGCGATAATATTAAATTTACCTTCTTCGTGCAGACGTTCTATTAATTTTTCGGGGGAAACTAATCCATCACTGTGTGTGGTGTGTAAATGTAAATCAGCGAGACCCATATCTTATTGTCTCACAAATTACGCAACGAAATATTCTCCGCCATCCACACAAATAATATTGCCTGACATCCAATAAGTCGCAGGCTGTGCCAAAGTCCACAGAGCTTCAGCCACGTCTTCAGGAGTGGTTAAACGATGATGGGGATTAACGTTTCTAGCTCGTTCCTGCATTTCTTCAGCACCTGGAATTTTCTTTTGAGAAGGAGTATTTGTCACACCGCAGCGCAGAGTATTGGCAGTAATTCCTTTAGGGCCAAGTTCTAACGATAAGGTACGGATGTTTGATTCTAAAGTTGCTTTGGCAGAAGAAACTGCTCCATAACTCGGCCAGGACCTGTCGGTTGCACCACTGGTTAAACCATAAATACGGCTGCCATTAGTAAAGCAATCGCCGTGATAAAGCTCTTGAGTCCAATAGACCAGAGAATTTCCCATCACATCTGTTGTCATTTCGATTTGAGCTTTAGTGATTTGTTCTTCTTTTTTATCAGCAATAAAAGGTTTTAAAGCGCCAAACGCCAGCGAATGCAAAAGCACACGCACATGATTATTTTCGCTTTTTAAAATTTGTGAAATTTCCGCTGAAATTTGAATAATATTTTCGGCATCGGCTGCATTCACATTCCAAAATTTTGATTTTACTCCTTGAGCCGCCACAAATTTATAAACTTCTTCAGCCAAAGGCATTGTGGGCTTACGATCCATATGCACACCCAAAATGTTCATGCCTTGAGAAGCCAATTTTTTAGTAACTGCAGCTCCAAATCCACTCGAACAACCTAAAACGAGAGCATAAGTTCCTTTTAAGGGTTTAGCATTTTTAAGGGTCTGTTCATCTAATTTATTCATCGGCATAAAGTAAATGATAAATTAGAGAGGTGAAAAGGGAAATAGCACTCATTACCGGGGCCGGCACGCGCGTAGGTGCTGAAATAGCGCTTAGTCTTGGACGTTTGGGTTATGGTTTAGTTTTACATTACAACCAATCTAAACCGACTTTGAAAGAAAGTTCATTGGTACACCACGTCAAAGCCGACTTATCAAAAGGAAACGGCGAAAAAAAAATAATAACCTATTTAAATAAAAAAAAGATACATGTCGATATCGCCATTTTTAACGCGGCTAATTTTTTAAACGGTAGCGTTGCTCTTACAACTCCTTCCGTTTGGGAACAAAGCCTTAATGTTAATTTGAAAGCCAACTTTTTTTTAAGCCAGTTTTTAATCAATCAGAAAATAAAGCATTTGATTTTCATTGGAGATCAAAGGGCCGAAAACCCCTATGCCGGAAAAGCTGCTTATTTAATTTCAAAAGCAGGAATCCATACCCTGATTAAAATTTTAGCGAAAGAACTTCCTAAAACCATTCGCGTCCATGGCATCGCCCCTGGAATTGTTTTATTTCCCAAGTCTTATTCTCCCGAATTGCGTAAAAAAATATTAAAAACAGCAGGGCTCAAAAAAGAATCCGGCACCCAGCAAGTAGTGAAAGCAGTATTAAAACTAATTAAAAATAAAAATATTAAAAACGGAAAAATAATAAAAGTGGGTTAAACGGTTTTATTTTTCTTAAGACATTCGTCACAGCCACACAATTCTCTTAAAACGTCGAAAGCATAAATACCATTTAAATGGCCATCGCCCCACACGAAACAATAGGCATAGCGGCCAATAGGCTCAATATCCATTAATTGATATTTTTTAGAAACTGCACCGCTTTCAGGATATTCATCTCTTTTAAATAAACCCTGTTCTTTTTGATCGCGACAAGTCGCACAGTCACAACTATTGCGAATATTAGCCAAAACAATGGGACTCACATGGTTGTCTGACCAGGTAATTTTTATTTCTTTATCGTTAATTAAATCAACAGATTTGGGGGTGATCATTTTTTGAGAATAGACTATTTCAAGACATAAAAAAACCCCCGGAATTTCTTCCGGGGGCTTCAAACTTTTCAGTTTAAGAAACGTTGTCTAATTAAATTAGAACAATGTTACTTGTGCGTAAACGTTAGCACCGTTAACTAACATGTTTGAGTTAGTTGGGGCACCAGAAGCACCAGTTGTGTAAGTTTGGTAAACAGGCAATTGAACACCTAATGCTAAACCTTTAGCAAGTTCAGCTTGACCTTCGATAGCAAGTTGAAGAGCAGAAGTAGAGTTAGCACCAGAAGCACCAGTGTTAGTAGAGTTGTAACCGATAGCGGCACCAACTTTAACTTCACCAGCTTTACCGAACCAGTAAACTGCACCTAAACCAAGAGCTGTAGATGTGTTAGCACCAGAAGCACCAGTTGTAGAAGTACCGTAAGCAACTAACAAGTCAATTTTGTCTAAACCAACAACAATTGCTGTGCTAGCGTTAGCAGCAGTACCGAAAGTAGCAATAGTACCAGTGATATTTGAACGAACTCCGAAAGTAGCAGCGTTAGCTGATACGAAAGAAAGAACTAAAGCAAGAACTAAAAGAGAAATTCCTAATTTTTTCATGATGTTGCCTTCTCCTAAAATGAATTTTTTTACACTAGAAACCGGTTAACCCGATCTCTGCATAAAAATATTTTTGTTTCATTCGAGTAACGTGTCGCTTTTGAAGGCACGCACCTCCCTTTCCAAGCATGAGTAGTCCTCGAGGTTTTGTTCGCCCTAAAGAAAACTTACGTTTCCTCCAAGTTTTCACCTGAAGGAAAAAATAAATTTCCTTCAGGATGAACAATTCCGAAAGAATATTACTGAGCTGAACTGCGTCCGTCAACCAGTCGTCATCCAAAAGACACACGCTTTACATTGACAACAAAAACTAAATAAAAAAAATAAACTTGATTTATTGAGCAGATTCTGAGTATTAAAAACGAAATTCCTTACTATAATCGCCAAGACGAATGGTTAAAAAAATAAATTTTTTAGTGTTAAGTATTGTTTTATGCTCGCCTTTTTTGCTTTGGATAGGATGTGGGACACCCCGCCCTGCCAACATCATTGTCAAAAACTATCCCAGCGGACTAAAAGTGATTATTCAAGAAATTCCTGATAGCAAGGTTTCGGCTCTACAGTTTTGGATTAAAACAGGCTCTATTAATGAAACACCTGAAATCAATGGCATCTCACACTTCTTAGAACATTTGCTTTTTAAAGGGACCAAAAATCGACCAAGTCCTAATCAAATTTTTAATGAAATGGAAAGTTTAGGAGCCTATTTTAATGCTGCCACCTCTTATGACTTTACTTACTACTATATAGATATCCCGGCAGAGAAGACCTTTAAGGCTTTAGAAGTCTTATCTGATTTAACTCTCAATCCTCTATGGCCTGCACCTGAAATTGAAAAAGAGCGCAAAGTAGTTATCGAAGAACTGCGTCGCGGATTGGATGACCCTGACCGCGAACTGTATGAAAAGCATGCCGAGCTTATTTTTGGTAAAAATCATCCTTACGGCCGAACCGTGATTGGCCCGCAAAAAAATCTAGAAAAAATTTCACGCGAAACTCTCATTGAATATTTTAAAACCTGGTACAACCCAGCGCATTTAACGATTGTAATTGCCGGTCCTATTTCTAAAAGTGTTTTGCTGAAACAAATTGAAAATGAGTTTTCTCTTAGCCAAGGGATTAATCCCCAGGCTAAGAGAAAGTATCCTGGCGTATTCATCCCCACTCAAAATATCGAACAGTCTGTAAAAGGCGAAGTTAAAAATACCAAATTTATGCTGTCGTTTTTAGTGCCGGGAGTAAAGTCATCTGATAGTTATGCATTAGATTTAATCGCCACTTATTTAGGCAGTGGTCGAAGCGCTAAGTTGTATCAAATTTTAAAAGCTGAAAAAAATATTGTGGAATCTATTGGGGTTAATTACGGCACTCGTCGCGAAGATTCTTTATTTACTATCTTAGGTTCTTGTGACTCCAAAAACCTGCTCCAAGTTAAAAAAGAAATTTTGGTTATTTTAGAAAATCTTAAAAAAACAGGGCTCGCCCCTGCAGAACTCAATAAAACAAAACAAAAAATAGTGGCTGATAAGGCTTTTGAAAAAGAAACGGTTTCTGGCCTCGCTTCTGACGTGGGTTATTATGCCACTGTAGGCAAAGAACAATATGCTTTTGATTATTTAAAAAATATAAAAAAAATGACTGCTTCAGACACCCAGAGAATTGCTAATCAATATTTTAAGTACTATTTCTTCACCATCATGGAGCCCAAATGAAAAAAGTAATTTGGGGTCTGTTTTTACTTCTTATTTTTTCAAATGCTTTTGCTTTTGAAAAAACCATTCTCCCCAACCAAACTAAATTAATCTTAAAACCTGAAACCTCTCATGAAATTGTCGCTCTGCAATGTTTTATTCCTGGACTTTTAAATCAAGAAAACGTGACTCAATCGGGATTAGCCCAACTCACTCTCGAAGCTATTTTAAAAGGCACAAAACACAAAACCGAAAAAGAAATTTTTAATGCCTTAGAACCCTTTGGCAGCAAGCTCGATGTCAGCCTCGCGCGCGACTTTGGACTCATCACACTCATTAGCACCAAAGACCAGTTTGAAAAAGATTTAGCTTTGTTTTTAGAAATTTTGAAAGAACCGGCCTTTGATACAAAAGAAATTCAAAAATTAAAATTAACTTTGCTCCAAAATCAGAAATCCAGACAAGAAGATCCTTTCACACTTGCTATGGATAAATTACAAAAAGAACTTTATCCCCATCATCCTTACGGAAAAATTATTGTAGGCGAAACCAAAACCATGACGGCATTAACAACAAAAGATGTGCAAAGTTTTTATACTCAAACAATTTCAAAAACTCCCCTCATTATCAGTGTGGTGGGAAATTTTAATTTGGCAAAAACAAAACAAACTTTAACTAATGCACTAAGAAGTTGGGGGAAAGACGT
>CAYMKA010000068.1:0-9427 GCA_964390935.1 uncultured bacterium | reverse complement strand
ATAATTAATTTAAGGATATAAAAACAAAATGTCATTTTTTAAGTAATCAAATCCCTAAAGCTTTAACAGAAGCTGAAGTGGTTATTGAAAATGAACCCACCGCACTGGCCTATCAAGTTTTAGCTCAAGTCAAAATATCTGGTCTGGATTATCTCTCAGCACAAAAAGCTTTAGAGCAGGCGATGGCACTGGCTCCTAACGATAAAACGATTTTAAAAGATTATGAGTGGGTTCGCCTCAAAATCATTGATCAAAAAATATTTTTGATTAGTAAGCATTCAGAAAATTTGGCCGCAGAAGATTGTTTAAAGTTAGCCAAACTTTATTTTCAAAAATATGATTTAAAAGCAGCACTGTCTCATTTGGCGCTCGCTGAAAAAAAGTTTCCCACACCGGCACTGCTTTTAGCTGGCGTGATCGAAAAAGAATTGGGTCATTTTGAAAAAGCAATTGCTTATTTTAGAGAAGCTCTTAATTTATCGGCCGGGGAAGATGCCGCAGAACTGCAAAAACTTTATTTTTACTTAGGACTTGCTTATGAGGCTCTCGCCGAGAATGGTCAGGCCCTTAATGCCTATGAACATATTGTTTTAGACACCGCTAAGTTTGCCAGTCTTAATCTGAGAAAAGAAAATTTAAAAAAAGTTCCTCGCAAAGGCAGATTAGTTTCAGCTGTTTGTAAAAAAGAAGAGCCTAATTCTAGTGAATTAATTTTAATGGCACATTGTTTATCGCATGATATTACCGAAAACGCTTCTGATGCTATTAAGCAAGCTGTTCTTTTAAATGATTTAGGAGTAAATCATTTGTTAAAAGGACGCTTACAGCAAGCCGAAGAAAAATTAATGCAGGCTCTGAAGTCCTATCCCAAACTGAAAATGGCCTATTTAAATTTGGGTTATGTCTTTATGTTATCTGAAAAGTGGTCGGAGGCAGAAGAAGCTTTCAAATATTTGGAAAAACAAGACGATCCCAATGCATTCTATGCGCTGGGACTGTTCTACTATTTATATCGTAAGACCGATCAAGCTCTGTACTACTTCCAAAAAGCCTTTGAAGTGCAAAATGACCTGCATGCTGAACAAATTTGTTTTGGCGATTTACTTTATCAGCTGGGCCAGGTCGAAAGAGCGATTCGACTATGGGAAAGGGCCGAAATACTAGGTGTGCTGCCCGAACTGTCTTCGAGACGGCTACTCTTTAAACGTGGCATGTAACAGAAATTTTAATATAACCAGAAATTTTGTTGTATAGATCTGACATGAGGGGGCATAAATAATGCATATTTAATCTGGGAGTATATTGTGGGTATAAATTCTGCTCAACCGTCTGTGCCAAACTGGAATACTGATGGCCTTGGAAATAAAAATGAAGTCGGAAATCATAAAAAAGCCGACAAAGATAAAGATAATAATTTAACTGTCACAGAGGCAGAGGCATATTTTAGATCGCTATCCAATAAACCTAATGCCAAGGATCAATTCGTAACAATATTGGTAAAAAGGTTAAACATTGTTGAGGATAGAGAGATATTTATTGGCTCTATAAAAAATAATGAAATGAGAACTCTCCTTGAAAATAAATCTAAAATTTTCTATCCAACGACTAATCAACCATCTGATTCTGAAATACTTGATGACAAAGAGAGTAGTGTTTCTATCGATGGTGACATTAAATATTTGAATAGCCAAAGAAAACAAAACACAGGATATTTCCCCATTAAAGAAGAAAGTATAGAAGCGAAGGCTGCTTTAAATTTAAACACTGAAGATGGCGCAAAACATACTTTTTCTGTTAATTACGAAAATAGCACAAAGAATTTGGCAGATCAAAACAGCACATATAGAGATACTCTTGGAAATTCTACCAATGATCATGATATTGCTATTTCAAATATAAAACAAGAAATGAAGGCCGCCGGAATTGGTTATGAATATGCTTCTGTTAAAAATTCTAATGGTGCAGTGGGAGTGATTAAAGCTGAAGTAGGATATAAATCAAATACGAGCGATATGGACGTAAAAAATATTGAATCTGTGAAGGGTTTGGAAAATAGTAGCTTTACTTCGACAACACAATTTGTTTTCCTAAATTTAAAAGGGGAGATAGGCCAGGAAGAGGGCATGAAACTTGGTCTAGACTTAAATGGTGCACAGGCAATCGACCAGTCAAATAATAACAAACAAGAAAGCACGATAGAAACTAATATTAATAAATATAAACCAAATAGCGCAACTGGGCTTGTGACCCCAGGTTCAAATATTGAAGATGTTCTTCAGAAAAATGCCGAGAAACAAGCGTCTATAATTATTAAAGGACATGTCTGCTATATTTATCGTGCCCCTTATTTAGATATAGCACCTTTTTTTGAAGTTGGGGCTGCTATTGTTAGCAGAGATAATAAATTCGACTCGTCTACTAACGGTACTCTTACTCCAATAGTTAATGCTTCCTTGCAAACTGTTTTGCATACTTCTGCCAATGAAAAATATGTTTATTTTATTGCGCTAGATACTAAATTTTCTTCTGATCTAAAAATTCTTGAAGGAATTACAGGTGCAAACATTAAAGAAGATAAGATTTATTTTTCATCGGAGCTGGGTGTCAAAATCCAAAATAAATTAACAGGAGTCTTAAAATTGTTACTGAAATATGAAATGATGTTGCAGGAAAGAAACGCTTATATTCAAACCTATAGTAATCAAACTGATAGTAATAAGATACAAACCGATTTTAAGCAAAATGCTCAACAAAATATCGGAGTCGGTTTATCTATTGATTCGCCAGGTAATACCAAAGTTAATATTAATCTGAAAACTCCCTTGGGGGATAGGTTTGGAAAAGATGGCCAAATCGATGTAGGTTTAAGTAAGCGATTTTAATCTCATTTCCTTCCGATATTTAATATTTTCTAACCTATTTCTGAGCTAATTCGATTTTCACTCCCGTAGCGTGTCATAACCCCATAAGCTATACTCTAATCTTTGCAATTTCAATTTTAGGAGGAAACAGTGCCTACAAAAACTCTGACCAAAAGTAACGGTCATAAAAAAATCAAAAAAAGTGATATCAAGATGCTGAATAAAAAATCGGTGTATTTTTTCGGTAATGGAAAAGCTGAAGGCGATTCTTCAATGAAAAATACATTGGGTGGTAAAGGCGCCAACTTGGCTGAAATGATCAATATTAAGATCCCCGTTCCTCCTGGATTCACCATCGCCACCCACGAATGTGGCGCTTATTATGAAGCTGGCCGCAAAATCAGTGCAAAACTTTGGGCTGAAGTAGAACTCAATATCGCTAAAACTGAAAAAGCGATGGGCGCAAAGTTTGGCGACGCTAAAAATCCTTTGTTGTTTTCTGTGCGTTCAGGCGCTCGTGCTTCGATGCCTGGCATGATGGATACCGTTTTGAACTTAGGTTTAGACGATAAAACTGTAGAAGGTTTGGCGGCTCGCACTGGCAACGTGCGCTTTGCTTACGATTCTTACCGCCGTTTTATTCAAATGTTTGGCGATGTGGTCATGAAAGTGGATCACGATTTATTTGAGCACGCTCTAGAAGCTCTTAAAAAACAAAAAGGTGCAAAGAGTGATACTGATTTGTCTGCTGATGATTTAAAGCAACTTGTTAAAGAATATAAACAAATTGTTCGTAAAGCTTTGGGGCGCGATTTTCCTGCCAGCGCTCACGAACAATTAAAACTTTCCATCGGTGCAGTATTTGATTCTTGGTACAACGAACGTGCCAATGTTTATCGCCGCATGTATGGCATTGATGAATCTTGGGGAACAGCCGTAAACGTTCAAGCCATGGTGTTTGGAAACATGGGTGAAACTTCTGGAACGGGCGTTTGTTTTACTCGTAACCCCTCAACCGGTGAAAATAAATTCTACGGTGAGTTTTTAATGAACGCTCAAGGGGAGGACGTGGTTGCCGGAATTCGAACTCCTTTAGAAATTATCGAATTAAAACGCATCATGCCAAAAGCTTACGATGAACTTGTAAAACTTTATTTGAAACTCGAAAAGCATTACAAAGACATGCAAGACATTGAATTTACGATTCAAGATAAGCAATTGTTTATTCTGCAAACTCGTTCTGGTAAAAGAACAGGGGCTGCGGCGGTGCGTATTGCTGTTGAAATGGTCAAAGAAAAATTAATTGATAAAAAGACTGCGGTTTTACGCGTTGACCCCAAACAACTTGATCAACTTTTACACCCAATGATCGATCCTAAAGCTAAAGTTTCTGTTTTAGCGACCGGTCTTCCTGCATCCCCTGGGGCTGCGGTAGGGACTGTTGTGTTTAGCGCAGAAGAAGCTGTTGAAAAAAATAAAAAAGGCGAAAAAGTGATTTTGGTTCGTACTGAAACTTCTCCAGAAGATATTTCAGGGATGGACGCTGCTCAAGGCATTTTGACTGCTCGCGGGGGCATGACTTCTCACGCAGCCGTTGTGGCTCGTGGCATGGGTAAATGCTGTGTGTCTGGTGTAGGCGAACTAGTGATCGATGAAAAAGCAAAAACGATGCGCATTGGTTCTAAAACTTTTAAAACCGGCGATTACATCACTTTAAACGGTTCTTCCGGCGAAGTCATTGACGGTCAATGTGCTTTGTCTGAACCAAAACTTTCTGGAGATTTCGCAACACTTATGGAGTGGGCTGATGATGTTCGTACTTTAAAAATTAGAACTAACGGTGATACTCCCCGTGACGCTAAACAAGCACGCGATTTCGGCGCTGAAGGAATTGGTCTGTGTCGTACAGAACATATGTTCTTTGAAACAGACCGTATTTTGGCAGTGCGCGAAATGATTTTGTCTGAAACGGTCGAAGGCCGAAAAGCAGCTCTTAAGAAAATTTTACCGATGCAAACCGGTGACTTCTATCAATTATTTAAAATTATGGAAGGTTTCCCTGTAACCATTCGTTTGCTCGATCCTCCGTTACACGAGTTTGTGCCTAATACTGCAGATCAAATGAGTGAATTGTCTAAAGTAACCGGTGTTTCAATTCAAAAAATTGAACAACGTGTTAAAGAATTACACGAATTTAACCCTATGCTGGGTCATAGAGGATGTCGTTTAGGAATCACTTTCCCTGAAATTTATGACATGCAGGTTGAAGCCATCATTGCTGCGGCATGTCAGTTAACCAAAGAAGGTAAAAATATTATTCCTGAAATTATGATTCCTTTAATTGGAACTGTAAAAGAATTGGAATACTTAAAAGCCAATGCGATTAAAGTAATCGAGGAAGTTACTTCTCGTTTTAAAGTTAAACTGAAGTACATGATTGGAACGATGATTGAAATTCCTCGTGCGGCTTTAACAGCCGATAAAATTGCTGGGGAAGCCGAATTTTTCTCATTTGGAACCAACGATTTAACCCAAATGACTTTCGGTTATTCTCGCGATGACTCAGGATCTTTCTTACCCGATTACTATGATAAGAAAATTTTAATGTCAGATCCTTTCCAAACTTTAGATACCGAAGGCGTGGGACAACTTGTCACAACGGCTGTTCAAAAAGGCCGATCGGTTCGTAAAGACCTTAAAGTCGGTATTTGTGGTGAACATGGCGGAGACCCAAAATCAATTGAATTCTGTCATCAAGCAGGACTCAATTACGTCAGCTGCTCTCCTTATCGTGTGCCTATTGCTCGTTTAGCTGCAGCTCAAGCCGCTCTAAAGTACTAGTTTTTATGATGACCCCGTGACTTCACTGTGATGCAGTGATGTCACGGGTCTTTGAAAGTGTTAAATTCCTTCCCAGATGATTTCTCCCGAAGAGATAGAAAAAGTTAAATATGCCAGCGATATTTTTGAAGTCGTGGGCCGTTTTGTCGTGCTTAAAAAAAGAGGACGTAATTATTTAGGTCTTTGTCCTTTTCACCAAGAAAAATCTCCCAGTTTTACTGTTAGTCCAGATAAACAAATTTGGCACTGTTTTGGGTGTGGGCAGGGCGGCAATGTTTTTAATTTTTTAATGCGCATTGATAACTTATCGTTTGTGGAAGCTGTTAAACAATTAGCACAAGAAAAAAATATTACGATTACAGAGACGCAAGGCCAAATCGTGCGGGCCACTCACAATGTAGAACTCGAACTTCTTGAAAAAGTGACCAATTTTTTTGAACAAAATTTAAATACAGCGACATCTCAGTCCGAAGTCATTAAGTATATTGCCGGCCGTGACATTAAAGGAGAGCAATTAAAAACTTTTAGAATCGGTTATGCCTTAGAGAGTTGGGATCATCTTTTATCTCACTTCCAGGCTGAACAAGAAAAACTTTTGAATTTGGGTTTAATTGGAAAATCTGAAAAAACTGGAAATTATTTTGATATGTTTCGCCATCGTCTTATTTTTCCTATTCAAAATACCAAAGGCCAGGTGGTTGGTTTCACCAGCCGTATTATTAAAGAAACAGATACTCCCAAATACTTAAATTCCCCTGAAAGTCCCTGGTTTAATAAATCTCAACTGCTTTATGGTTGGACGCAAGCCCAGCAGACAATTAAAAATAAAAAACAAGCGATTGTGGTTGAAGGGAACATGGATGTGATTCGTTTACATGAATTTGGTTTTACCGAATCCGTCGCCGCCATGGGAACGGCGTTAACTTTTGATCACTTACGTTTTTTAAAACGTTATGTAGAGCAAATATATTTTTGTTTTGATGGGGATACAGCAGGACGTGCCACAACTCTCAAAGCATTGCATTTGGCTTTGAGTTTAGAATTTAATGCAAAAGTGATTGTTTT
Source organism: uncultured bacterium (assembly GCA_964390935.1). Classification (GTDB taxonomy): domain Bacteria; phylum Margulisbacteria; class CAYMKA01; order CAYMKA01; family CAYMKA01; genus CAYMKA01. The sequence goes on along the minus strand of CAYMKA010000068.1, from coordinate 2,660 downwards.
AAGTGGAGCAAAAGATCCAGATGAGTTTCTAGTTAAAAATGGCATGCAAGGAAAGGTCGCTTTTGATCGACATATTAAAGAAGCGGTTGAGGCTTTTCAGTATTTGATAGACGCAGATTTAAATAGTCAGTCGATTCAAACCATTGAAGACAAACAGCAAGTGGTTAGAAAACTCAAAGTTGTTTTTGCGCTCATGAAAAGTTTGGTGATTAAAAATCACTACCTGGCTTATGCGGCACAAAAATTAAAAATTGAAAGGGAAGTGTTAGAACGAGAATTAATTGAAACAAGTGGCAGGGGAGCAACGATAAATTACAGTTCAAAGGCGAAGCCGTTAATAAATAGTAAACAACTTATCGCTGAACGAATGGCTTTAAAAGCCTGCTTGAACTCTGCAGAAAATCGAAATAGAATTTTCGAATTGCTTTCTGTGAAAAACTTCACAGATCCAAAACACCAACTAGGCATGGAGCGGCTGCAAGCTGCTTCCGACAAATTTGGGGCTGAGTGGATAGAACTACTTCCCCCAACGGAACAAAAATATTTTAGAGAATTATTGATCGATGAAGTTCCCATCGACCAGAAATCGTTTTCAGACTGTGTGATGTGGTTAAAAAAACAAGAGGCCGGCCTCAAACGCGATGAGCTTTTGGACCGTCTTCGAGATGCCGAAAACAAAGGAGATCATGAAACGGCAGCTCAAATTTTAAATGAAATTTCTAATTTCTCAGTACGATAAATTAACATAAGGCGGCTAAATTAAATGAGTAAATTAAATAAGAAAAAAGCAAAACCGGTAATGAAGTCGAGTGCCAAGCCAAAAATGGCTAAGGGCAAGGCCTCTCGTGCTGACTTGAGTAAAGCGCTTCTAAAACGCGCTAAACAGCTTTCTAAATCAGGGACAATGGTTAAAGAACGTGAGTCCGATGAAGAAGAGCTAGTTGCTCCAGAGATTAATTTAAACGAAGTTACAGCCAGTTTAGACGTCCGTAAAGAGACTTTGATTAAACATGGCAAATCCAAGGGTTTTTTAACGCCTGAAGACGTTTTAAAGCTGTTTCCGGAGCCTGAAGAGGCCATGCTGGTTACCGAAGAGCTCATTACTCGTGGGGTTGAGATCTCAAGAGAAGACCCCAATATCTCTTTGGTGCCTTCAGAAGATGCTCCTGAAAAGAAAAAAGAAGAAGAAAACGTGCGCGTTATGCCCGACTCGAAGTCTGGGGGCGTAGACGATGCCGTTAAAATGTACCTGCGTGAAATTGGCGAAATTGACCTTCTAACTTTTGCTCAAGAACAAGATTTAGCGAAACGTGTTTTAAAAGGTGACGATCGTGCGAAACATTTATTAGTTAATTCGAACCTGCGTTTAGTGGTTTCGATTGCTAAAAAATACACTGGTCGCGGAATGCTATTCTTAGATTTAATTCAAGAAGGCAACATGGGTTTAATTCGTGCTTCTGAAAAGTTTGACCCGTTTAAAGGTTTTAAATTTTCAACTTATGCAACATGGTGGATTCGCCAAGCGATCACTCGTGCAATTGCCGACCAAGCTCGTACGATTCGTATTCCAGTACACATGGTTGAAACCATTAATAAAATTAGAAAAGTTTCAAGACAGTTGCTTCAAAAAAATCGTAGACAGCCAACCGAAGAAGAATTGGCTGAAGCTTCAGGTCTTCCTGTGGATAAAGTTCATGAAATTATTAAAGTAGCTCAAGTGCCATTGTCTCTTGAAATGCCAGTGGGTGACGAAGACAACTCTAAATTGGGTGACTTCGTAGAAGACATCACGTCTGAAGTTCCTGAAAATCATGTCATTCGTGAGTTATTACGTGATGACTTAAAAGATGTGATGGCAACTTTATCTGAACGTGAAAGCATGGTTTTAAGACTTCGTTTTGGTTTAGATGACGGTCGTCCTAGAACTTTGGAAGAAGTGGGCCGCGTGTATAACGTCACTCGTGAACGCATTCGTCAAATTGAAGCCAAAGCGCTCCGTAAATTACGTCACCCTACCCGCAATAAAAAATTGCGAGAGTATTTAGACTAAAGAGGTTTCAAAGGGCCGAAGAAATTCGGCCCTTTTTATTTTGTATGTTTATTTTTCAAAAAAAATTTTTATCCGAACTTACTGAAAAAAATTTGGGTCTAGTGAATACAATCGCTAGAAGATATAAAGCCTTCTCTGTAGAGAAAGACGACTTAATTCAAGCGGGTTGCATTGGTTTATTAAGAGCACAGAGAAGATTTACTCCTGAAAAAAAAATTAAATTTTCAACTTACGCTGGTTATTGGATCAAAAACGAAATGATGAGAGAAATTCAAAAGCATTTAGGCGTAAGCGTCCCTGAATATATGTTGGCTAAAATCAGAAAACTTTCTATTGTGAGCGATGATTTAGAACAACGGTTAGACAGAAAACCTTCACTTCAATAGCTCGCTTCGGCCACCGGAATGACTGTTGAAAATGTTGCTAAACTAAAAAATACCTTAATTCACACGGTTTCATTAGACAAACCTTTTTCTGAGTTTGCTGACAGTAATAATTTACATGAAATCATTGAAGACCAAAAACCTAATGTTAATAGTGTGTCTCAGATGGCAATTGATAATGAGTTAAAACTTGAATTGGAAAAAGTACTTTCACAATTACCTGCGAT
>CAYMKA010000067.1:0-9447 GCA_964390935.1 uncultured bacterium | reverse complement strand
TGCACTGTCATAGATCGAGACATCGGCTTTTCTTGGCTTTCTGGTTCTTTATTTTGAATTAATTTATCTAAAACTCTGAGAGTATTCTCTAATTTATTTTTTTCACTCCATTTAGAATAAACACTGTCGACGTTAACAACCGACAAAACTCCCATGCCTAAATCTTCCACCATCGCGGGAATAAGATCTGATTCAATCACTTGTTGATATGAATCTGTATTCTCTGATAATAATTTATTAATATTTTCTTTTAAATTGGCCACTGCTCTAGATTCATCTAAATTCCGAATTTCAGCACGATGAATATCCTTTGGGAGTTCTTTGTGATCTGCCTTCCCTTCCGGCGTTTTTTCAGAAACTGGTGCAGCTGCAGAGCCGGCTTCAGCAATATGTAAATCAACAATTGCGCCTTGAGGCAAAGCCACATCTGAAAATTCTTCCAGGAGCATTTTTTTAGCTTCAATAGCCTCGCGAGCTTGCTCGCTATCAACGGTCTTAGATTTTTTTAGGTTAAGTGGATTTAAAAAAGAAATAGCTTTTTTAAATTTTGATGATTTATCGTCGACACTTTTACTTAATAACATGAGGCCCCCCTAAAGGTGTTATTTTTACTAACAAATTTCATAATATCTATCGATCTCAAACCTACAAAGTTGCACGTTTCCCCGTCAAGCTCTATTGGACGCTTCAGTGTTGCTTTATTTACTGTTATTCTTCCCATTCTCATGAGTTCTAAAACACGTGTTGTACAGGTCAGAGACTTAAAAATAGGCGGCGGAAACCCGATTGCCGTGCAAAGCATGTGCGCCACCCGCACCCGTGATATTGAAGCGACCCTAGGTCAAATTAAAATTCTAGAAACAGCTGGAGCAGACATTATCCGAGTAGCTATTGATAACGATTTTGACGCTGATGTCTTAGCGAAAATTAGAACCAAAACGAATGCAAGACTAGTGGTCGATCTTCAAGAAAATTATCCCTTAGCCGCTAAAATTGCACCCTTCGTCGATAAGATTCGTTATAACCCGGGTCACTTGTGGCATTTAGAAAAATCAAAAACCGTTCCTGAAAAAGTAAGATGGTTAGTGGATATTGCAAAAAAACATAATATTGCACTGCGTATCGGAGTGAACTGTGGCTCTTTGGATCCGGTCTTTTTAGAAAAATATCCTGATCACGATCAAGCCATTGTGGAGTCTGCTGTTTACCACTGTGAATTAATGGATCAATTTGATTTTCAAAACTATGTGGTCTCTTTAAAAGATTCTGATCCTTATACCGTCATTAAAGTAAATGAAGCCTTTTCTAAACGCCGACCCGACGTCCCCATTCATTTGGGCGTCACTGAAGCCGGATTACCTCCGGATGGCATTATTAAAACCCGTATCGCTTTTGAACAGCTAATCAGCCAGGGCATTGGAGACACACTGCGTGTTTCATTGACTGTGCCTTTTGAAAACAAAGGCGAAGAAGTGCGTGTCGGCCGTGAACTTATTTCAGATATCAAAGCCGGACGTTTTCGCTCGGTTCCTAAAAACTTTGGCAAAGGTTTAAATATTATTTCTTGCCCGTCTTGTTCGCGGGTAGAAAATAATGAGTTTGTGAAACTGGCTCAAAAAGTTAAAGAAATCACCGAAGAATATAAAGAAAAAAAATTAACGATAGCGGTGATGGGTTGCCGTGTAAACGGCCCCGGCGAAACCGACGATGCCGATCTTGGTTTATGGTGCGGCCCAACGAGCGTTAATTTAAAAAAGAAAGATCAAACGCTGGGCAGTTTTCCTTATTCTGAAGTAACCGATCGTTTAAAAATTGAAATTGAAGCCCTGATTAAATAGCTTTTTAGATAGCATTTTTCTTCATCATCTTTAAAGCAATCCCGTGACGTAAAGCGCCAGCGCCGGTCATCAGTCTTTGAGGTTTTAAAACCTCCAGCAGCCCTTGCAGCGTTTTAACTCCAATCAAAAATGATTCCACTTCATTAAATTCATTTTGCACAAAATTTTTAATTTCTTCATAACTGCCTGTATTGATTTTTAAAGCCAATTTTTGAAAAGCCTCTAAATCAATTTCCTGTTCGATTGAACTTTGAAAATGTTTTTCAATCATTAAATCTCTCATTTTCCAAAAAGTGCCCCCGGTGAGCACCAGTATTTTTTTCTGATCAGATTTTACCTGTTGCAGTTGACTAAATTTTGAATGGGCTCTCAAATAGTCTTCGGTTTGTTTCAAAGCCAAAGCATAATTTTCAGAAAAAGAAGCCACCTGATGGCGAATGTGTTCTACTCCAAAAGCATCGAACAAAAATGATTTTAAATTTTTGAGGGATTGACTGTTTTGATTTTCAACATAACTCAGCTGCATACTGGCACCGCCCATCTCGACCACGTAGATGACCCCTCGAAGGGGATCACTCGATTTAGACAAATGAATTAAAGCTCCCATGGCTCCGTAATAAGCTTCTTGTTCATGAGTCAAAACAGTTAGAGGAATTTTTGAATTTAATTTTTGATAGCCTTCTAATAAAACATTTTGATTTTTTGCCTTACGAATGGCTTCTGTCGCCACAATACTAATATGGTTGTGAGGAATTTTTAAATCATCGCATTCTTGCAACCATGTTTGAATGGTTTTTAAAACCACGTCTATCTTTTCCGCATCTAGATATCCTGGATTGTTTTGTCCTGCTAGACGAACTTTTTCATCAATGTAGGCAACTCTTTTAAGCCCTTGGGTCAAAATTTCACATTTAAGCGTGCGAGAACCCAGGTCAATCACAGCATAACTAAAAGGAGCACGCAGCGGCCAAAACCACTTATTAGCCACTCTTCGTGAAAGGCCAATACTTTTCTTATTCATCTTTTCATCCATTATTCCCATTCCCCCTTAATTATCTCAAAGCCTTAGCCCCAATCTAGGACTCTGACCTCTATAATGAGGACTTGATGAGTGCTAAAAAAGAGTTAATCACCAGCGTCCAAAATGCTCAGGTCAAAAACCTGGTTAAATTACATGAGTCTAAACACCGCCGCGAACAAGGTTTATTTATTATCGAGGGCTTTCGTTTAATCGAAGCTGCTTTAAACCCTGACACCAATTCTCTTTTTGAACTGGATACTCTTTACTATTGCGATGAGCTCTTGGGGGCAACGGGTCAAAAACTATTAAAGAGTCTCTCTAAAAAAAGCATTGAAACCCAAGCGGTGAATACAGCCGTTTTTAATAAAATAACCACCCAGCAAAATCCACAAGGGATGCTTTTAACGGCCAAAACTAAATCAACAGAACTGGAAAGCTTAAAACCTCAAAGTGACACTCTCTATTTGGTGTTGGAAGGGTTAGAAAAACCTGGAAACTTAGGGGCGATTTTGCGAACCGCGGACGCTGTGGGAGTTGATGCAGTTATTTGTACCGACGGCATTACCGATATTTTTAACCCGCAATGCATTCAAAACAGTATGGGCAGCGTTTTTAATGTTCCAGTTGTTCTCAGTTCTAGTCTGGCTGTTTTTGAATGGTTACAAAAAAATGAAATTGTCAGTGTTGCTTCAACGCCTAAAGCCAAAAAACTTTATACGGATATCAAAACTCCCAAGAGGATGGCGCTTATTATGGGCAGCGAAGACCTGGGACTTACCCCGTTTTGGCTCGAAAATGCCACCGAAAAGGTTGCTATCCCTATGCGGGCTCACATGGACTCTCTTAATTTAGCGACCGCAACCGCCATTTTGCTATATGGCCTTAAAGGCCATCAAATCGCTTAAAAGACGCGAAAATACGCTTTTCAAAATTCATGTTTTTAGATAGATTGGTCTGCCTCCCAATACTAGTTATTGGCGTTTAATTTGGCTTTTTGACCGGGGGACTCTTGCCACTTTAGACAGACCTCAAATGTTTCTAAAAATTTATATAAAGGAGATGTCTCTATGGCTGTGAAGTCTAAAACAAAAAAAACAGTGATTGAGCCGGGCTTTCAAATCAACAGCAACGGTTCACACCAAAAAACTCTTCAAGAAATTTACGGAATTTATTCTTTCAACGATGAAAAAATCTCTCAATATTTAGGAAAGGCTGATTACGACAAGTACGTAAAAGCAATCAAGAGCGGCGACAAAATTGACCTCAAATTAGCCGACGCAATTGCTGCAGGAATGCGTGCTTGGGCTTTAGAAAATGGTTGTACTCACTACGCTCACTGGTTTCAACCCTTAACAGGCACCACTGCTGAAAAACACGATTTATTTTTTGATTTGAACATGAAAGACGGCAGTATTATCGAAGGTTTTTCTGGAAAAGAATTAGTCCAAGGCGAACCTGATGCTTCTTCTTTCCCTTCCGGTGGAATCCGCGCTACTTTCGAAGCCCGTGGTTATACTGGCTGGGATCCTACTTCTCCTGCGTTTATCGTAGAAAAAGAAAGCGGAAACACTCTTTGTATTCCAACGATTTTCGTTTCTTACACAGGTGAATCGTTAGATAAAAAAGAACCCCTCTTACGTTCTGATACAGTTCTTAGCAACGCTGCTCTTGGAATTTTAAAATTTTTCAACAGCAAAGCAACAAAAGTAGTTTCTACTTTAGGCGCAGAACAAGAATATTTCTTGATCGACCGAGACTACTACAACCAACGTCCTGACTTATATTTAACCCGCCGCACATTATTTGGTGCTAACTCTTCTAAGAACCAACAATTAGAAGATCAATACTTCGGCAGAATTCCAGAAAGAATTTTCAGATTTATGAGCGAAGTAGAAAAAGAAGCGTACCAAGTGGGTATTCCTCTTAAAACTCGTCACAACGAAGTAGCTCCTAGCCAATATGAATTTGCTCCCATTTTCGAAGCAGCCAATATTGCCGTAGACCACAATCAATATTTAATGGACATGATGTGCCGCGTGGCTAAACGTCATGGTCTAGCTTGTTTATTCCACGAAAAACCTTTTGCTGGAATTAACGGTTCTGGTAAACACAATAACTGGTCAATGGGAACAGACACAGGTGAAAACTTGTTAACTCCTGGCGACACTCCTTCTGAAAACTTACAGTTCTTACTTTTCTTGGTAGCAACTTTAAAAGCCGTTCATGAAAATGCAAAAATTTTACGTGCAGCGATCGCAACTTCTGGTAACGATCACCGCTTGGGCGCTAACGAAGCTCCTCCAGCAATTATCTCTGCTTTCTTGGGTGAACAACTCACTAAAGTTTTAGATGATTTAGAAGCGGGTAAAACAGCTCCTAACACCAAACGTGAATGGATGGATTTCGGAATCGATCAAGTTCCTAATTTGAAAAAAGACACCACTGATCGCAACCGCACCAGCCCATTTGCTTTTACTGGTAATAAATTCGAATTCCGTGCAGTAGGTTCTTCTGCTACTAACGCAACCGGTATTACGATTTTAAATACCGTTGTTGCTAACAGCTTGATCCAATTAAAACAAGAAATCGAATCAGCAATGAAAGGCAAATCTTTCAAAGATGCTGCGGTTGAAGTTTTAAGAAAATGGACCAAAGAATCTAAAGCGGTTCGTTTCGAAGGCAATGGTTATAGTGAAGAATGGCATAAGGAAGCCGCAAAACGTGGTTTGCCAAACTTACGTACCACTCCTGAAGCTTTGGGTGCGTTTGAAGATCATAAAACAGCTAAGATTTTCTCTAATTTGGGCGTGCTCTCAGAAAGAGAATTTCATGCTTGGTACCATGTGAAATTAGAACGATATTCTAAAGATTTAGACATCGAAGCAAAAGTCATGAAGGAAATGGTTGATACTCAAATTTTACCGGCAGCCATTGAGTATCAAAATGAACTCATTAGCAACGTTTCTGGTCTAAAAGAATTGTCTATTGATGCAGCCGCTCAAACTGGTTTGTTAAAAACAGTTAACGGTTATGTTTCTGAATTGACTAAACTTTCTGCTGATTTAGAAAAAGCTCGTGAAGCAGCAGCTAGCAACGGCGATGCTAAACCTCAAGCTTTTGCTTATGAAGCGTTAAAATCGAAATTCTTCGATAAGATTCGTGAAAACGTTGACGGTTTAGAAGGTGTAGTCCCAGATGCTCTGTGGCCACTTCCTAAATACCGCGAAATTCTTTTCTTATCTAAATAAGAATAAGAATTTAGGTCAAGCAATTGACAAGCCCCGGGAGAAATTCCGGGGCTTTTTTATTTAGTGAGTAATTTTTGAAACTCATCTAATGAATAAATCGGCTGCTGACAGCTAAAGTTCTGACAGACATAAATCGTTGTTTTGGAATCAATTACATTTTTATCAACAAGAGCTGGAATAGTTTCTTTAAAAGATTTTTCATTTTCAGGGGTCACTAAAAAATAAACGACATTGGGTAAAAAATTCTTTTTAAGATATTTTTGAACTTCTAAAAAGACCGGATCATTTGCTGAAAGAGCAACAATAACGACTTCAGAGATTGGATAAAATGCCAGTTGAGTTCCAATTAAGCGCTGACAAAAACCACTAGGATAATGTTCTAAATAGATTGCAGAGCTCTCGATTAAATTCTCAGCCTGATTTAAAAGTTTGTTATCACCTAAGTAATGACCTAATTTTTGTAAATTAAATAACGCGACAGAGTTTCCAGTGGGAATCGCCCCATCATGATCTTCGCCCTCTTCTATGATTAGTTTTTCACCATGGGGATTAAGGGTGCCATAAATTTTTTCAGTCTTGTTATTATTTTCTGGCCAAAACAGTTCATTGGTTTTATTTTGTAAATCGATAGCCTGCTTTAAATATTTAATCTCTTGAGTGGCTTCCCATAAATAAATAAGACCTTGAGTCAAAAAAGTATAGTCCTCTAAAAACGCCGGTATTTTAGACTGGCCGTTGCGAGAAGAACGAAGCAGTCCATTTTTATCAGTCATTTTTTGATTAATAAATTCAACTGCCTTCGCAGCCGCTTCTAAATATTTACTTTCACCTGTCACTTTATATCCCAAAGCCATCGCAGAAATCATGAGTCCATTCCACGAAGTCAAAATTTTATCGTCCAGTAGTGGCCGAACCCTTTTGCCCCTATATGTTAATAATTTTTGTTTTACCTGTTCGGCCATTTCCAAATTAAATTCAGGATTTTTATTTAAAAAGTCTTCTAAGGTGTCTGTACAAAATAAAATATTATTCTTTTCTCCATGCTCTGGCCAATTACCATGTTCATAAATATGAAAATACTTGTAAGCAAAATCAAATTCTTCTTTAGTTAAAAGTTTTTGAACCTCTTCAAATTCCCAAACATAAAACTTTCCTTCGACGCCTTCAGAATCCGCGTCTTCGGCACTGTAGAAGCCTCCCGTAGGAGAGGACATATCTCGTAGAATGTATTTAAAAATATCTTCAGCTACTTCCTTAAAATAAGTATTTTGAGTGATTTGAAAACACTCCAAATAACACTTCGCAAGCAGTCCATTGTCATAAAGCATTTTCTCAAAGTGTGGGACTAGCCACTTATCGTCTGTTGAATAACGCGAAAAACCTCCGCCCAATTGATCGTAAATTCCCCCAAAAGCCATTTGAGCTAATGAATATTGAGTCATCTCTAAAGCCTTCGACTCTCTAGAGTAATAGAAATGATGTAACAAAAATGAAAATTGATGGCCCATTGGAAACTTGGGAGCCCCGCCAAAACCACCATGAATACCATCAAAAGATTGCTGCAAAGTCGTAAAAGCTTTTTTAAAAATATCAGAACTCAACTGAAAGTTTTGAAGATTTGTCGTATCTGGTTTATTTTGCAATGAACTTAAAATTTGTTCTGCTGATTTTAAAATTTCTTCATTTTGATTTTTCCAAGCCTCATGAATACGAGTCAGTAATGTTTTAAAACCCATCCGTCCATAAACATTCGAATCATCCGGCGGAAAATACGTTCCAGCAAAAAAAGGCTTATTTTCGGGAGTTAAAAAAACATTCATCGGCCAGCCGCCGCCGCCAGTTAAAGCGATAGTAGCTTTCATATAAACAGCATCTAAATCGGGGCGTTCTTCGCGATCGACTTTAATCGGCACAAAATATTCATTTAATAATTTAGCAATTTCTTCATTTTCAAAAGACTCATGTTCCATCACATGACACCAGTGACAGGTGGCATAGCCAATCGATAAAAAGATCGGTTTATTTTCTTTCTTTGATTTTTCTAAAGCTTCAGCGCCCCACGGATACCAATCGACTGGATTATGGGCATGCTGCAAAAGATATGGACTAGTTTCGTTATTTAAGCGGTTGGTAAATTTGTGCAACACATAGGGATTATATGTTACGCCACTAATTCTGTTTGGAGAGGGTTTTCCTTAGTAAAGTGACTTACATTCATAATTGAAAATCCCAAAATATGACCTTCATTATCCACACGTTCCATTACTGATTCATTTTCAGTTTCTTTCATAAACCCAGGTTGATCAGAGAATAAAACTTCTAAAAAATCAGCTTCAGGGTCGTACCAAAGTTTTAATTTTTGTCCCATATCAACTCTTCTTTCCATACACATTTATTTTACCCCAATCCGCCCTTCGGGCACCTTTCCCCGCTCAACGCGGAGAAAGGATTAAAAAATTTTCTTTCTCCGTGAAACGGGGAAAGATGCCTCGCATGAGGCAGATAGGGGTCAAAAATTAGAATCACCTTCGGATTGGCATTAAATTTGAAAATCTATTAACAGCTTGTTTTCACCACTCAATTTATTAATCACCTTCTATTTTATTGGCAATTTATTGGCGTTTAGTGTGTTGAACCATCAACATATTCTCACTTTTATTTTTATGGGGTCAGTTTTATTTGGATTAACTCTTAAAGAAATGACTCAGACATTAAAAATGATCGCACTGGGTTTTTTCGTATTAGGACTAATTCAATTTGGTGCCGACTATCAACAGAAGCAGTTTAACCCGCTAAATTATTTTAATGAAAATTCTTGGGCCAAAATCACAGCCCAAATTAATTCAGACATCACTCACAGAGACACTTATGACTCTTTCGAAGTTGAAATCACTCAAATTAATGGAAAAAACTTACAAACCTCTGCCCGAATATTAATCGCCAACCCTAAAATTCAAAAAACAACACTCCAATATTCAGACACAATCCAATTTGAATCCTATTTAACGGCTGTGCCGCCAGATTTTAGAGAACGCCTTAACAAACAAGGTGTTTATCTAAATTTTATTTTGAATGATGAAGTTAGAAGAGTTAAAAGTTCAATGAATCCCTGGGATCTTTTTAAAAAAGGTTGTTTCAATTTAAAAAATAAACTTATTCCCTTTCATGTTAAAAGTCTGCCTGACCCCTACCAGAATTTATTCATTGTATTACTTTTTGGAACCTCAGTCGCCAGTCTGTCAGCCGAAGAATCAGAGCTTTATCGTAGAGCTCGCGTCATGCACTTATTAGTTGTTTCCAAATCTCAAATAGCCTTCCTCGTGACCACCCTTCAATCAAT
>CAYMKA010000066.1:0-9471 GCA_964390935.1 uncultured bacterium | reverse complement strand
CGCCATAAATAGAGGTATTGTCGCCAGTATATTGTCCGTAAATTCTTCCAGCAGTAAAGGCTCTAGCGTTTACTGTTACAGAAGCAGTTGCTCCGTCTGAAGCATCCACACTAGGAGTAACCGTTAATACAGTTTGAGCTCCTGGGACCTGAGCTTTTGCCGAAGCAATGATACTGATTTGGTTAAATGAAACGTTCCAAGCACTACCAATTGAAATAGCGCCTTCTTGAACCGCCGCAGAGTTAGTCACAGTAATCTGGTCAGAAGCATTACCGGTATTGGTCAAAGCGTAAGTTACGATATTCACAGAACCTGGAGCTGCATCAATTGCAGAAGTAATTAAAGGTGAAGTCACAAATAAGATACCACCGTTAGCTGTCACAGTTACTTGCGAAGCAGCATTACCTGTTGTTGAAGAAACGCTGATCGTAGTCGAACCTGCAGAATAGTTAATAGAAACAGACAACGGAGTAACAACAGTATTTGCTGTGGTATTGTAATCAGCAAACGCTGCTCCTGACGTTAATACAATAGAAAAAGCAAACAAAAATCCTAAAATCTTGAGAAAACTTTTTTTCATTTCTTGCTCCCCTTCAATGGAATGTTATGTAATAGTTTACGATAACTTATTTGAGTAAACAACTGTAATTTAAAAAACTTTTATTTCCATTAATTGAATGATTTTGCGGGTTGGATAGTATGAAAAGATTTTTGAATTCTTTTTTACAAACATACGAACAAACCGTCCAGATGCGACAACAGATAGTTCTTGAACAATCATCGGATCCCCTCTCACTGACCAGGTTTCAAAACCATCTTTCGCATTAACCGCCTTCATTATTTTCTTCCAGTTTTTTCCGTCAGAACTCACTTCTAAGTCATACTCTTCACTGTAAGCTAGCGCTCTCCAGTACATTAGAATTTTAGAAAAACTTTGAGAACTTCCTAAATCTATCTGTACATATTGATCACCCAAGGGCACTTCGCCAGAAGAGATCATACTCACAAAGTAGTCGGTGTTGTTATCGTTTACTCTAATTTGTGGATCTCCTTTTGTTAATACATAAGTATCATCGGGCGGATATTCTGTAAAAGTACCGGAAACTCTCTTTTGAAATGCTTTGTTATCTTGCTTAGTCACAAAGCTTAAAATAGGAGACTCGGTTTCATTGGCGATACGGTCTGTCACCACAAACTGAGCTTCATAGGCGGTTGCTGGTTCTAAATTGTAGAGAGCTAAATGATGCTCCGTCTTAACGTGAACAATAGGAACGCGCGCCCAACTTGTCACTCCTTTTTTACGATACACTAAATTTCCAATTGTTTCCAAATTAGTATTGAATTCAAAAAAAGCTTCCGTGTCGCCCACTAATTTGGTTTCTGCTTTAGTAATTTGAATAAAGCGATCGACGTTAGGAAAAACTTCTATTTCAGCCAACTGAAATTGTTCACGACTTGGGGCAACCCCCTCTAAGCCTTTAGGAATAATGATTCGCACCATTTTGGCCGCCACAATACCGGTGAAATTAATATTCTGAACTGTAAAACTATATTTTTGAGAAATAGCGACTTGATATTGATCAGGACTAAGCTTAATCCAATTCTGTCGATCAGGACTGACTTCAATATTTATTTTGAAGGGATTTTGATTATAAAGCCAAGTTAATTTCATTTGACCCAAATAAATAGCAATCGGCAATTCAAATGTCAGCACTTGCTCTTTTTCAGATAATTTTCCAGAAATGGCGACTTCACCCATGCCCCCATCCGTTCCATCCAATGCAAATTGAGGGTTCATAAAAGTGGAATCCACTATCGAACTATGAAAGGCAACGTTCTCGAGCTGTGCATTTACACCAAGACAAAGCAACAAAATCAAAGCGATTCCAGAAAATATTTTTTTTAGCATAATCATTGAGATTGTTTAATTGTCGAAAATTTATAAACCTGTGATTCTATTTCTTGTCCGTCTCCTTGCGCAGTGACCTGATAAACATAAGTTGTATTGGGCATTAAGTTAGAAAAAATAAAACGCTGGGTGGGTTCTTCATAAACATTCATTAAATTATTATCCATTTTTTTAGAGTAAACATAATTGTAATTAGAGTCGTATCGCACCTGACACTTTACCGGACGGTTAAAAACCACATAAAGCTCAGCAGAAGTTCTTTTATCAGGATCTGTTTTGAGATGCACCGAACTTATTTCAAGGGGTTTTGGGGCGGGAGATTCAAAAGTAACTTCGCTCAGCATGATCGTTTTGTTTGGTACCGAATCAAAAGAGAGTTTTATGTACTGTAAAAATTGATTAGGGAAATTAATATTCGCCTCAATAATGTTATTTTCTTTTTTGGTCAGCACAAATTGACTTTGCTCATCTAATTTTTGCCAAGAAACAATATCCGGACTATGCAAAAAAACTATTTTATCGAAAATCGTTTCTCTAAATTCTTCTATCGAAAGTTTTGTGTAAAAATAAAAACTGGCTTTATCTAATTCGACCATTCGTTTTGCGTCAAAAATAATAAAAGATTTTTTTTGATTTCCAATCACCGAATAATTAGCAGTCGTTTGATGATCAAATAGCACTTCAGGATTCGTTAAATTATCGGGATTATAAATTTCAAAAACCGACTCGGCCTGGAGCGAGACGATACAAAGGCAAACAAAAAAAGCAAAAATTAAGTAACGCTTTTGTCCCCTCATTCGATAACAACATTATAACTGACTCTTATTGTTTGATTAGCACTAAGAGGAGTACTCGTAATCAGTTTTAAGCTGTAAATAGGCAAAGTCTCGCTCGCATCAAAATTTCCGGTGACAGTATGTTTATATTGCGCGCTCACTGGCACCGATCCAGTGACTGATCCAACAGAATAAACAGTATAAGTAGGTACCGTATCTGTTAATTCGATCACTCCTGTAGGGCCAAAGCCAATATTTCTCAAAACAAAGTTATATACAATCGAAGAACCTGGGAATGGTGCCGTACTTGAATCCCAGTTTCTTTTTACAGCAAAATTTCTGGTTGCGACCACTTGTGGCGCTGTGCTGTAAGTAGAGAGATAGCCGTACGTATCAAAATAATCGACGGCTCTCACCTGATAAAAATAGTCGTTTCCAAAAACAACAGTTGTGTCGTTGATTTGATTGTTGGTTGTTGTAAGTACAACAGTGTTAATAGAACTTAAGGCAGGGCCTCGCAATATTTGATAATAAAATGCATCTTGGCTGGGGACATGGCTCCAAGAAAGTGAAACATAGCTGCTATTAATGGGTGTCGCTAAAAAGTTGTTGGGGGAAGGCGCTGTTCTTACCGCCTGTAAAACATTGTAATTCCGATAAGAAGTTGAAGTATGAAAACCTAAAATATTTCCCAGCTTCATTGTATTTACATTGCTGGTGACCGCACCATTCATTGGAATAGATGCTGGCGAAAAAAAACCGTAATGTGTGTCATAAGCAGCAAAAAGTCCTTGAGAGGAAAATAGAACCGCAATCAAAAATAGTGTTAATAAATTTTTCATAAAATTACGGCATAAATGAAACAACTCTCCACCTAGAATTAGCACCATCATATATCAGGATTGCTCCCCCATCAGTGGTTGTCGTTTGAGAAGCACCTGTTGTAGTAATAATACGATTTGCGGCTGTCGAATTGGTATTTTGATTCGCCAAAGTGAAATTACCAGCGGTTCCAATAAAATTAATATAAATGATTCTGCCATCCACTCCTCCCGCAATACCTGTAATAGTAGGATTTCCGCCCGATCTTGAAATCGTAATATACGTAGCTGAACCTATATTAATATTATTATTGTTACCATTCGGCAAAGAAAGAGTATCTGTCAGAACAGAGATGCTGCCACTGACTTCTAAAGTTGAAGCTGGGGTAGAAGTCCCAATTCCTACTCTGCCATTACTACTCACAACTAGAAAGCTTGATGACACCTGAAATAAATTTGCAGGAGCCGTTGTGCCCACACCTACATTGCCGGTCGTTCCGACAAATAAAAAGTTTGAAGAAACTTGCAATAACCCCGTGGGAGCAGAGTTTCCTATACCGACATTTCCAATATTAAGAATTCTCATTCGCTCTACTAAAGGATTATTAGAAGTTCCTGGAACTTTTGAAGAAAAAATAAGATCAGCCGAATAGTTATTATCGTAAGCTTGAATTCTAATTTCAGGATCTTCATTTATATCTAGAACATAAGTTCGAAAATCTATCGCTCCTGAAGCGCCTCCGCCCCCGGGATAATTCGTCAAAGATAAAATAGGACCCAAAGCTGACGCTGCGTCTTTTCTAATTTCTAAATCAGAAATTGGTGCTTTAGTTCCTATTCCAACATTGCCAGAAGAAAAATAAATTGCAGAGCTTGCTGTTGTTGTCCACTGACTATTGCCTGTCGCTGATACTCCTGCATTTAAAGTTACTCCATTCCAAAATAAATTACCGCCGACGTTATATAGCTTGTCCGTTGTTGTGCCTGGAGTCGTTGTTTGATTCAAACGAATGCGACCAGCCACATCTAATTGTTCTTGTACGTTTGTCGTGCCTATACCGACGCGGCCATTCGCACTCACCACTAAAGCATTGATTGATACCTGAAGCAAATTAATTGGATTTGTATTTCCAATTCCTACGTTTTGTGTGGCCTGACGTAACGCTAGTGCGACTGAGTTTCCAGCAGAAATATTTTGAGTAATCACCTCAGCTTGTTTTGCGATATAAGCAAATGGAACGGCAGACAACAAAATATCAGGAGATAAATCTTCAATGCCGACCCGAACTCTTAAAAATAGTTTTTTATTTTGATCTAAGTCACTGCTCAAAAGTGCTGCCATATTACTCAACGACGTATCCCCTAAGCCGACTGTGTAAATTCCGTTAGTCACAGTCACTGTCACTTGATTCGTTAGAGTTGCGTTACTTTGCCAAATAACATTACTTGAAACATCCAGAATTCGAAAATGCATGGTTTTATTCCCGCTGACTGGGATTCCATTTTCACGAAGTTGGCCTTGAAACGAAACAATGACTGGCGTGGAATCTGCATAGGACACGCCCAGCAAACCTAATATTAATAGTAAACTCGCCAATAGTTTTTTCATGGATATCGAGATATCGCTAGTTTAATAGATGAAATTCAATTTTACAGCCTTAGTTATTTCCAAAGGCAAGTTCTATCCACTCTGATCCATTAAAGATCAGTGTGATACTTTTACCTTGAGTTAAACTCCTGGTTGCTCCTCCTAGTCTCGGTACTGCACCGCCATTAGCCGTGTTGTCCTGAAGCCTGGGAGTTCCAGTGCCTCCATTTCCTACAATAATTAACATTTGACCCAGTTCGCCAGCAGTTAAACCAAGATTTTGGTTTCCACCTGTTCCGCCAACGACAAAAATAGCAGTAACACCAGTCGTGTCTACCAGAAAAGTAGCTGTATTGGCCGTAACAGTTTTCACAAGAGGTATAGTTAAAGTTCCCTGAATAATCGTTTCGGTTGAACTTCCCAATTGCGATCCATTCCAAAAAAGATTTCCTGAAACATTGTACAAACGATTTGCCGTAACATTGGGTGTCGCGCCAAAAGTTCCCATTAGAACTGAGCCAGAGACATGAAGAGTTTCTTGCGGAGAAGCAGTTCCCACCCCTACATAGCCATTTTGACTCACTGAAAATGCATTTGAAGACACTTGAAATAAATTGGATGGTGCAATTGTGCCTATCCCAACATAGCCATTTATATCTGAAACCAGAGTTGCATTTGCTAAGTTCCCTGCTCCAATCACTAAATTCGCTGTTGATTCTTTTGTGATAGCAAAAAAACCAGTATCTTCATAACTAAAGAAGCCTCCTGCTGTCCCTGCTCTCATCGCCATATACTTTCCATCCGTACGATTTAAAATCACCGCTCCACTAGTACCCGTATGAGTAATTTGTAACTTACCATTAACAATATGAAGACTATGACTCGGAGCAGTCGTTCCAATTCCAATAAGACCATTTGCACTGACCACTAAATAATTTGCTGAGACCTGAAATAAATTGGTCGGCGTAGTAGAAGTTACGCCAACATTACCACTCGGATAAAAAATGTTGGCGCTATTAATTGACCAATAGTTTGTTCCAGAAACTGTGTTTACAGTGACTCCATTCCAAAATAAATTACCGCCGACGTTATATAGCTTGTCCGTTGTTGTGCCTGGAGTCGTTGTTTGATTCAAACGAATGCGACCAGCCACATCTAATTGTTCTTGTACGTTTGTCGTGCCTATACCGACGCGGCCATTCGCACTCACCACTAAAGCATTGATTGATACCTGAAGCAAATTAATTGGATTTGTATTTCCAATTCCTACGTTTTGTGTGGCCTGACGTAACGCTAGTGCGACTGAGTTTCCAGCAGAAATATTTTGAGTAATCACCTCAGCTTGTTTTGCGATATAAGCAAATGGAACGGCAGACAACAAAATATCAGGAGATAAATCTTCAATGCCGACCCGAACTCTTAAAAATAGTTTTTTATTTTGATCTAAGTCACTGCTCAAAAGTGCTGCCATATTACTCAACGACGTATCCCCTAAGCCGACTGTGTAAATTCCGTTAGTCACAGTCACTGTCACTTGATTCGTTAGAGTTGCGTTACTTTGCCAAATAACATTACTTGAAACATCCAGAATTCGAAAATGCATGGTTTTATTCCCGCTGACTGGGATTCCATTTTCACGAAGTTGGCCTTGAAACGAAACAATGACTGGCGTGGAATCTGCATAAGCAGCGCTTAGCATTACTATCGAGAACAAAACAAAAGAAATAATCTTTTTCATTAGCACGAAGATATCGTTAGTTTACTGGATAGGGTTCATTTTTACAGCCTGCAAGATTCGATTTTTACCCGCTAGATCTTTAAAAACAATGACTTCCTTAAAGTAAGAAGCAAATAGTTTTGAAAGAGTTTCTCCTTGAGTTTCGCCTATTTCAAATACCGCGCAAGAACCTGGTAAACATTTTACCCTCATCTGTTCTAAAATTTTTTCATAGGCTTCAGTCCCTTTGGGACCAGCCAATAAAGCTCTGGAAGGTTCATGTTTTAATTCGTTTGCGATTTGATTAAATTCATCTTGAGATAAGTAAGGCGGGTTAGAAATAATCAGTGTCTTTTTTTCAAAAAAATCTTTAGGTAAAGCGTCTAAAAAATCTCCCTGAAACCATTTAATATTTTCTACTTTTAAACTTTTTTGATTTTCCTCAGCTTGAGCTAGAGTCTCACTACTAATATCTACTGCGTAAATGGTTTGTTCAGAAAAATTTTTCGCCAGTTTTAAAGCTAGGATTCCCGAACCAGTTCCCAGATCAACAATGTTGAATTCAGATCCCCACTGTCCTGACGGACTTTTCTCCCCTTGGGGGGAGACTAAGAGGGGGGATATTAGCTCTACAAACTTTAGCAAAACGTGTTCTGTTTCAGGGCGTGGAATTAATGCGCGCGGAGAGACTTTAATTTTAAAATCTAAAAACTGGGTTTCACCAATTAAATATTGAAGCGGTTCATTTTTCGCGCGGCGCTGCAATAATTCTTTATAGTTTTTTAATTCGTCGGCCGAAAGTTCGTAATCAAACTTCGTATACAGCTCTACACGCTGCCATTTTAAAACATGAGCAAGTAAAAGTTCTGCCGTTAATCTCGCATCATCAATCTTTTTATCTGTGAAATATTTTTCAGACCATTTAATTAGTTTTACAGGGGTCCAAACTTCTGTCTGGGAAGACATTACGCTTTGGCATTTTCTGCAGCCAGCTTTTCAGCACGATCTGCAGCAATTAAGCTATCAATGACTTCATCCAAATCACCTTTTAACACTTCATCTAAACGATGTAGTGTTAATTCAATGCGATGATCGGTGATGCGGTTTTGCGGATAATTATAAGTACGGATTTTTTCAGAGCGATCTCCCGACCCCACCATGCTTTTACGAGCGGTCGCTTCTTTGGCCTCTTTTTCGCGACGAAAATGATCAGCTAGACGCGTCTTTAAAAGCTTCATCGCTCGATCTTTATTTTTATGTTGCGAGCGTTCTTCCTGACAGGCTACAGCAAAACCAGAAGGAATGTGCGTAATGCGCACAGCTGAATCTGTTTTATTAATGTGTTGTCCGCCGGCACCTGATGCGCGAAAAGTATCAATACGTAAATCGGCAGGATTTAATTCAATTTCGGTTTCTTCGCCCTCTTCTGGAAAAACAGCTACTGTTGCCGCTGAAGTATGCACACGACCAGAGGCTTCTGTTTTAGGAACACGTTGAACACGGTGTGTCCCTGATTCATATTTCAAACGGCCATAAGCGCCTGCGCCTGTCACCTGAAAAATAATTTCTTTAATGCCCCCTAGATCTCCCGGTGACAATGAAACAATTTCTACCGGCCAACCTTTTGATTCGATATATCGTTTGTACATGTCGTATAAATTTCCAGCAAACAAAGTCGCTTCATCGCCGCCTGTCCCTTGCCTTATTTCCATGTAAGCATTTTTTTCGTCGTTAGGATCTTTAGGGAGCATTAAAATTTTTATTTCTTCTTCTAAAACATCGCGACGTTTTTTGGCTGCATCTAAATCTTCTTTGGCCATTTCACGAAGTTCAGCATCTGACTCCGTCGCTAAAATGTGCTCTGAATCTTCGATTGTTTTGAGACAGCCTTTGTATTCTTGGTAGGCACGAACAGTGGGCTCGAGTTCACGGTAAAGTAAATTAATTTCTTTAAAGCGGGCTTGGTCATTAATAATTTCCGGATCGGAAAGCTGTTTTTCGATTAACTGAAAACGATCTTCAAATTGTTGTATTTTTGCAAACATTTTGGGTGATATAGATTAAGGCCCCGGTTTTACCCAGGGCCTGATTTATTTTTTCGCTGGTGCAGCGACTTTAGCATAGCGCTTCTTGAAGCGGTCTACGCGGCCTTCGGTATCAAGTAACTTAGATTGGCCAGTAAATAACGGGTGACAAGCAGAACAAATATCTAAACGAACTTGTTTTTGAGTTGAATAAATTTCATATTTAGCACCGCAAACACATTGGGCGGTTACCTTATTAAACTCGGGATGAATGCCTTCTTTCATATATATCTACTCCTCAGCCAATGATTCTAAACAATAGGCCCACTTCTACGCAATGGCTAACCAAAAATACCTGAATTTAAGAATTCTTGGTTCGATTTGGCTTGTTTTAAAAGTTTAATTAATTCTTCCACCGCATTTTCTGATTCAATATTCTTACGCAGCGTCACAATCTTCTTGAGGTCTGCTTCAGGTAACAAGAGCTCTTCTTTACGAGTCCCTGAAGAAAGAATATCAATGGCAGGGAAAATTCTGCGGTTCGCAAGCTTGCGATCTAAATGCAATTCCATATTACCGGTTCCCTTGAATTCTTCGTAAATCACATCGTCCATACGAGATCCTGTATCCACAAGT
>CAYMKA010000065.1:0-9484 GCA_964390935.1 uncultured bacterium | reverse complement strand
TTTTTATGCCGTTGATAAAGCAGGAAACACTTCAAATGAAACCGTGATCACAGGCATTAAAGTTAATCGTACTCCGCCATCAGGACAAACTGTTCGAGCTTTAACGGGTAATCTTTCTGGAGGAGTGGTTTATCAAAACTCTACTGCTGTGAGTGTGGATGTTTTGGCCTATAACGCCGATTGGATTGATATCAGCGGTGATGTGGTCGGAGCCCCCTACAGTGTTTCATATAATTCAAAACTTTTAGTGACTTTGACTGCAACTCAAGGCACAAAAAATATTTACTTTAATTTTAGAGACAACATTTATTCTGATCCCAATACTTTAAGTGTTCAGGTGGTTTACGATAATCAAGCTCCTGCTGCCCCTGTTGTTGCGAGTTCTGTGCCAACACTGAGTTATCTCACAACAGTAATCATTACTGGAAACATAGAAGCTTTGGCGAGTTTAAATGCAACTCAACTGATCACAATGAACATTACAGCGAATACTCAATTTAGAGCGGTTATTCGTCTTAACTCAGGAAATAATTTAATTACCCTAAGAGCGATTGATTTAGCAGGCAATGCTTCTGTGGCTAATCAAATTTCAATCACTCTCAATCCTCAAGCCTGGGTTGAAACTTTGTCAGGGGGATTACCCAGTGGTGTGACCTCAATTGCAATCACTCAAGTGGCAACGACTGCTCCGCAAGTAATCGTGGCGAATCAAAATCTTAATCAAATTAAATCTGATTCAGTGACTTACTTGGGCGACACCATTAGAGATTTTACTTTAGTGACCACACCCGGAGTGACGGCTCAAGACTTGGTAAATGTTTTTGCTCAAGAACAAATTTCGATTGTGATTCCTTACACCAATCAGGCTGCAATGCTCGGGAAACCTAAAAACTTTAGAATTTTTTATCTCAATCCGATGAGCAATCGTTGGGAATTAGTCCCTGGCGACCAACAAGTCGATCTCGCTAAAAAGACAGTGCGTGTTCAGGTGCCTCATTTCTCCATTTATACAATTCTAGAGTTAACTCCTGCATCAGTAGATAACGGCTTGGCGCAGGTTTACCCTAATCCTTTTATTTCAGGAGACGGAGATACGAATAACGGCGAATTTGGAGCGGGTCAGGGCGTTACTTTTGACAATATGACTGCAGGAGCTGAAATTAAAATTTATTCTATTAGTGGAGCCCTCGTTAAAAAGCTAACGGCTAATGCGGCTGGCAGCGTTTTATGGGATGTTTGCAATGAATCTGGAGAACGGGTGGCAAGTGGCATCTATGTTTACAGTATTACCGGCGGCAATACTAAAAAAGTAGGCCGAATTACAGTTATCAAGAAATAACAGTTTTTATCGTTACATAGTTATTCCCTAGGTGTTCGATCTATATGTATGGTGTTTAAAGCCCTTTTTGTATTGGTTCTTTATCTTTTATTAAGCGTTCCTCTGTTAGCAGGCGGGGTGGGAACCACTTCTGCAGACTGGTTAAGACTAGGTCTGGGCACTCGTGCAGCTGCGATGGGTGGCAATTTTACAGGTGGTGCGGACGATGTGAGTGCCATGTATTACAACCCTGCGGGACTAGCCGGGCAAACTAAAAGACAAGTCGACACGATGCGCATGAATTACATTGCGGACATGAGTTATTTTTATGTGGGGGGCGTTTATCCTATTGGAGAATCTCAAACCCTTGGTGCTTACTATGGATCTTTGCAGACACCGGCAATCCCAGTCACTACGATCAGCAGTCCAACCGGAACGGGCGCAACTTTTAGCGATTCGGCTTCAGTCATTAGTTTGAGTTATGCGCGCAAGTTAAATGATCAATTAAAAATGGGTGTGTCAGGAAAATTAATTAATGAAAATTTAGCCGGAGATACCGCTGGCGCGACGGCGTTTGATTTGGGATTAATGTATGACAATGCGATGCCTAATTTATCAGTGGGCGTGGCGATGCAAAACTTTGGAATTGGGCAATTGCGCAATGCGCCCATCGGAACAAGTTTAAAAGTAGGCGCGAAATATCATATGAATGAAGTTTTAGATATTTATGGCGATTTAAATCGTCCCTTAGAAGATCAGCTTTATTATGGACTCGGTGCGGAATATTGGATGATGCCGACACTTGCTGTGAGAGGTGGTTTTAATACACTGAGTGGCATTAGTTTAGGGGTGGGTTTGAGATGGTCAGCGATTTATTTTAATTATGCTTATGTTCCTTATGGTGATTTGGGAGATTCGCATCGTTTAGCGTTAACCTATGATTTTGATTTTACTTCTAACGAGCAAAAAGTTTTAGAACAAATCCCAGCTGCTCCAGCTCCTGAAGCGAAGCCCGAAGATCCTAAACCCGATTTTATTAATGACGCAGATTTATTTAAACCAACGGTTGCGACAGAAGAATTTGAAAATTTAATGAAAGATAATCCAGAAAAGAAAATAGAAACAAAACCTGCAGCAGAAAAACCAAAAGAAGACTTGTTTTAGGCCCCCCAGCCCCCTACCGCAGGCACGCTTCGCGTAAAGGGGGAGAAATGTTTTTGAAACAAAGTCCTCCCTTTAGGGAGTTAGAGGGCCTGGGTTTTGGTCAGATTTCTATAAAATTCTTAATAATTTTCAATCCCGCCTCTGAACTTTTTTCAGGGTGAAACTGAACTCCAAATAAATTATCTTTTTCAATGGCACAGACAAACTCAGAACCGTAATTAACTGTCGCAGCATTTAATTCTTTTGAGACGTTGGCGCTATAGTAAGAATGCACAAAGTAAAAATAATCTTGAGCGGAAATATTTTTAAATAGTTTTGAATTTTTATTTTGAACTTTAATTTGGTTCCAACCCATGTGCGGAACTTTTAAATCTTTCATGGTTTTTAATAATTCAATTTGTCCTGAAATTAAACCAAGTCCTTGGTGTTCGCCTTTTTCAAAGCCTTTTTCGAACAAAATCTGATACCCCAGGCAAATTCCTAGAAGAGGAGTTTTTTCTTTGACTTTACTTTTAATGACATCAATTAAGTTCATTTTTTGGAGGTTTTGCATGGCTTTTCCAAAAGCCCCCACTCCAGGAAGAATTAGCTTTGATGCTTTTGCAATCACTTTGGGGTCACTGCTGATCGTGGCGCGACCACCTACTTTTTCAATGGCTTTTTGAACGCTTCTTAAGTTCCCCATCTCATAATCAATAATAACTATGTCCATATAATGTTCACCTGATGTTTCTTCATTATATATGGTTTTTTAGATTCCTTTTTGTTTGAGCCCTTAGTTCTGTTACAATTTTTTTAGCACTATTCTCGATAGTGTGGGGGGAGTATTTATTTTGCGGATCTTGATCGGTCTTGGCATTTTCTTGTGTCTTTTAAGTCCCAGTGTTCTGGCGACTGTAACCATTACTCAGGCAGCTCCCGTCAACACACTTTCACAAGTTAATTTAGGTTCTATCAATAATCCGGTTCTTAGAATTACGGTTAGTGGTAACGGGACTGCGACCGATGATTTTACTTCGATTGCGATTCAAAATACGGGTGCCGTTCCATTTGGAGTTAATTTTATTAAAAAAATTACATTGGTTTTGGATGCCAATGCAAATGGTGTTAATGATGATGTGGCTACTGTGGGCAGTATTTCTTTTGCAACCAATGGCATTTCGCAAACAGTTCAATTTCCGATTGCACTTCAAAGTAATTTAACAACTCAAAGTTATTTTGTTTTGTATGATATTGATCAAGCTGCATTAGCTAGTTCCACCACTGATTTAACAGCTCAAGTGAATTTGGCGTTTTTGATTAGCAATGGGGTTCAAGTGAATTCGGGCAGTGGCGCTACGATTACCATCAAACAATCGGGGATTGTGATTGATTCCACTTTGTCGGGCACTATTGTTCCTTCTACACTTATTAGTGCTGGTTTGTTGGATGTTCCCATTGCTAAGGTGCGCGTGAAAGCGGTAGGAGTTTCAGTGACTCTTAATTCAGTCACGATCAATAATAGTTTTGGAACATTTTCTCCTTCAACGGCATTGATTGAGTCGGGCATTAAACAAATTAAAATTTTCGCAGATAACGTTAGTGATAACCAATTTTTTGATGGATCAGCTGTTGATCCTTTAGTGGGCAGTAAAGTCGTACAAAGTGGAATTGGAGATACCGTTAGTGATGTAGGAATTTTCTTAAGCACCCCTGTTTTTATTCCCACAGACAGCGCGAAAACTTTTTATATTATGTATAGCTTTGGTAATGCGATGACCGTAGGAGCACAAGCTTCGGTACTTATTCAAAACATGACCGGATCTAATCCGCTCTTTACTGGCGGTTTAACATTAAGCGGAACATTGCCAGTGGCTCTTTCTGCGAATGCGACCGTCGCTGCTTACAATTTAAAACTAAATGGCAGCAATTCATATAACTTGGGGGGACTCTCGGCTATCCCTGCGCAAAAAAATATAAAAGTTTTAGATTTTAATTTATCTAATACCAGCGGAGCGGCTTTAAATAATGTGGTCGTTCAAATTTCTAATCCTTATGGTTCTTTTGCCAGCGACGGCCAAGGGATTAATCGTGTGACGATCTATGAACAAAAAACAACCATTCCTACTGCGGACTTATTAATTGGTTCGACTGTTACTTTTGTAAATAATTCGACGGCACAAATTTCAGGAATCAGTTTACCGGCAAATTCTTCAGCTAATTATTATGTGGCTTATGATGTGGGTGATTTGGCGCCAGCGGGACAATCTTTTGCAGCTCAACTTTCTAATATCAGTGGCACCGGAGTTAATTTTTCAGGAGTGGTTCCCGCTCCTAATACTTTTAGTACAACCACCGTCGATGCTAAAGCGCTAGTCGTTTTAAGCGTGACCACTAACTTAACTCAAATTGATCCGACTCAAACACCTCAAATTTCAATTACGATTCAAAATCAACATTCCACTTTTGCGATTGCGGCTGCACAAATTAATCAAATTGTGCCGTGTTTTTATGTGAGCAATATCCAAGGTTCAGATGTTTCTTTTGAATATAACGTTCCTACGATTACTCCCGTTAACTTTCCAGTAGGCAGTACTCAAGTTTTTACATTTACGGTTTCACCGAACACTGCTATTGATTTAACCAATGGCGTCATTAAATTAGATGCGCTTGTTGATTATGTGCACCCGCTGGCGGCAAGCACTACCCACATTCAAACGACACGCTACATTGGCCCTGGAAATGTTTATTATCCAGCCGCTCAAGTTCAAGGCGGTCAATGGGTAATGTCAGGAGGAACGACCACCACTTACGCCAATAAATTCCCCAGCTTTATTAATTATGTGGAAATCGATCAGCAGGGTTTAGGCACAACGATTGTGCCGTTTTTAAATAATGATTATGTGAAATCTCAATCTAAAATGATGATTCATTTTAAATCGGGGGCGGCGGTTGATATCGCTAGCTTGCAGCTGCTGCTTAATAACACCGCTCTTGTTTCAAATACAGATTATTTAAATGATGGTTCAGGAACTGTCACAATCAATTCTTTAGGAACCAGCACTGGCATTTTAACTCTCAAATTAAAAGATACAGCAGGCGTTCAAATGGCTGATACCAAAATTTCTTTTCGTATGAGTGATAACAATGTTATTTCAAATTTATTGGCTGGACCCAGTCCCTATAAAGCCAGAATCGCTGGAAATCTAAACGTAGAATTTCAAAGTTCACAAGCCGGGCTTGAAGCTAAATTTTTGGTGATTAATGCGGCTGGAAATATTGTTTATGAAAATAAAGTAAACACGGTCGTAGGAAATAACTTAATTACTTGGAATGGCAATACTTCTAATGGCTCAAAAATTTCTCCGGGGATGTATTTATTAAGAGTGATCGCTAAAAGTGGCGGAAAAAATATTGTGATTAAATCAAAACTAGGTGTGCAGTAACTGGGAAAACAAAATGAAAAAATTACTATTAGGAATTATTTTTTTAATGCTGTGTCTGTTTGTGACGCAGTCACTCATGGCAGCGGTTGATCCTGCTGAAATTGCGGTGGGTGCACGCGCCATTTCAATGGGCCGTGCCATGGTCGTGCCAATCCGCGACAGTCACGCTGTCTTTATCAACCCAGCAAATTTATCTTATGTCACTAAATTTCACTTAAGTTCGATGTTTGGTAATTTATTAGAAGATTTAAGTTATTCAACGATTACGGGAGCCAACCGTTTTCCATTTGGTTGGTTGGGTGCAGGTTTTACAACAACCGGCTTGAACGGCATTCCTCGTACTTCTTATACGGCCATTGGCAATAATGCGAATCGGGTGGTGCAAACCGGAAGTTATGCCGCTTCAGATACTTTAGCGATAATTAGTTATTCAAATTATTTAGGCGAACTTTTTGCTTTCGATAAAGTTTATTACGGCGTCAGTGCAAAATTGTTTTTACAAAATGTTGATGACATGAGTTTGTCTTACTTAACCGAAGATTTGGGTTTGCGCTTTAGATTAAAACCTTTGAGCCCCATGCCTTTCATTGGAAACTTTTTAACAGATGCCGATTACGGCATTGTCGCTTCAAATTTAGTAGGTACTAATCTTAATCAAAGTAATGTTTATTCATGGGATGGTTTAGATCGAACCATTCGTGGCGGTTTTGGTAATCAGACTACTATTTTTAATCAAAATATTTATATCGCAGGAGATTTAGAATCAACTCCTTATGGCATGAAGCTGCATTTGGGTGCAGAAAATAAATTAAATAAATATTACGCACTGCGCGGTGGCTGGGATGCTGGACGTTTAACTTTGGGTGGCGGACTTTTGGTAGATGATTTTGTGGGTTTTGATTCAAATCCTAATATTATTGATTTTTCGTATGCCATGAAATTTTATGAAGATGATTTAGGCATGGCTCACTTTTTCAGCGTGGGCTACCACGGCTTATCTTATAGTCAGACTCCTGAATTTTTTGATCCAGAAAATTTACAAATTCAAAAAACCACTAAAAAAGTCATTATGCTGCAGGGTAAAGCGGCGCCCAACAGCGAAGTCAAAATTTATAGTGGCAATAATTTAAAAGCCATGGCCAATGCGAACGAGCAAGGCGTTTGGCGTGTGGCAGAAATGGCTCTGCAACCCGGCGAAAATAAATTTACTGCAACTGGCGAAGACACAGGCCTTTTAGAAAGTCCTCAAAGTTTGCCGTATGTCGTTTTTTACAATGCCCAGTTAAACAATCTCAACTTAGACATTTTTAAAAATGCGGAAGATTTAATTTTTAACATTAAAAGCATTGATCCGCTGCAAACGGTGAAAGCGGCCGTGGCTCTTAAAAAAAATCCTACCGATCAAAAAATTATTGAATTAAATTATTTGTCTGGCCAAAAAACTTGGGAAGGACATTTTCAAGTTCCGCCAGATTGGCGTGCCCAGGCACTCGTCATTAAAATTCAAGGCAAAGACCAAAGTGGATTTTTAACTCCGCTTTTAACTGAAGACTATGTGACCCAGTGGATGACCAGTCCTCGTGACAGATCTTATACCGAAGATACGGTGGTGGAAGTGAAGGGCGTGGTTCCCTCAGCCAACACTCAAATTAAAATTAATGGCAATGTGATTAGTGCTGATCAAAATGGTCAGTTTGTATCTATGACCTTACTTCCTAAATTGGGCAAAAATATTATTGAAGTGATTACGACAGGTGTTGAGGGTAAACAAGAAGTCGCTAAACTGCGCATCATGCGTATGCCTAAAATAAGCGATCTCGATAAAAAAGAAATGTCTTATCGTGTCATGCAAGAAGCAATTCTAGTGGGGTTACTGCCTGACTTAGAAAATGATCAAGTTCTTCCGGATGCTAAAGTGACTCGTCGTGAAGTGAATACTTGGTTTAAAAAACTAGACCCTACGTTTGTTGCCTCGACTGAAGCTTTGGGACAAAATTTAAATCGTGCTCAAGCAGCCGTTTTGATTGCTAAGTTAGATAAATTGCCTTTAGAAAAAACGACGGAAGCTCCCTTTGAAGACGTTCCGGCAAAACATGTGGCGGCCCCCGCGATTAGTGCTTTGCAAGCGATGGGTTATTTAGAAGGATCTGATAGCTTTGGGCCTACAAAAGAAATCACTCGCGCAGAGTTCATTAAAATGCTTTCGAGATCTCCACTTTTTCAACGTAAGACCGCCGATTTGTATAACTGGAACAGATAGCAGCATTTTTTTTCACGGTCTTTTCGTTAAATTATTTTTCATATATTATATGTGGCAGTCTTGTTTCAAAGACTTATCTTCAAGGAGGGTTTTTTATGGCGTCTAAAATTAAACCAATCGGTGATCGCATTCTTGTGGAGCCTTTAGAGCATGAAGTAAAAACAAAAGGTGGCATCGTGCTGCCTGATTCAGCTAAAGAAAAACCTCAGCAAGGTAAAGTCATTGCTGTGGGTTCAGGTCGTGTGTTTGATAACGGACAAAAAGCTCCTTCAGAATTAAAAGCTGGCGATATTGTGATTTATGCAAAATATGGCGGAACCGAATATAAGCATGGCGATAAAGAGTACATGATTCTTAACGAACGAGATATTTTAGCGGTAATTGAGTAAGTTTCTACTATATATAGAGGTGAATCAAAATGGGTAAAGAAATTAAATTTGATGATAAGGCTTGGAAATCATTAGAGGCAGGCGTCGATAAAATTGCCAATGCAGTCAAAATTACATTAGGACCCCGTGGTCAAAACGTTGTTTTAGAAAAAAAATGGGGTTCACCCACCATTACGAATGACGGTGTGACGATTGCTAAAGAAATTGATTTGGAAGATCCATTTGAAAATATGGGTGCTCAGCTTGTTAAAGAAGTCGCTTCTAAAACTAACGATGTAGCAGGAGACGGAACAACCACCGCAACATTACTTGCTCAAATTATTTTTAAACAAGGTTTAAAAAATGTGGTGTCTGGCGCTAATCCAATGATTTTAAAAAGAGGAATTGAAAAAGGCGTGGCCGCTGCTGTGGCTTCTATTAAAACCCTAGCCACTCCTGTTAATCAAAAAAAAGAATCGATTGCTAATGTGGCAACCATTTCTGCCAATAACGATTCTGAAATTGGAAACTTAATTGCCGACGCGATGATTAAAGTGGGTAAAGATGGCGTCATCACCGTTGAAGAGTCTAAAGGGATTGAAACCACTTTAGATGTGGTTGAAGGAATGCAATTCGACAAAGGTTATGTGTCTCCTTACATGATTAACGATCGCGACACGATGACAGCCAATGCTGAAGATCCCTTTGTTTTAATTACGGACAAGAAAATTTCTGCAATTAAAGATTTATTACCCATTCTTGAAAAAGTAGCTCAAACTGGCCGAGCGCTAGTGATTATTGCTGAAGACATCGAAGGGGAAGCGCTTGCAACTTTAGTTGTTAACACCCTGCGCGGAACACTTAAAGTGGTTGGCGTGAAAGCCCCTGGCTTTGGCGATCGCCGCAAAGCGATGCTTGAAGACATTGCCATTTTGACAGCTGGTCAGGT
>CAYMKA010000064.1:0-9533 GCA_964390935.1 uncultured bacterium | reverse complement strand
ACCCCATCTTCGAAACTTAGGCGCTCACCTTTAAAAAACTTCTCTTTAATATGTTGAATTGAGGAGGAAGTCATCTGCTTATTGTACCTACTGCGGGTAGAATACCTCAATGATTATAGAAACGTTTCCTGCCGGGATTTTAGGTTGTAACTGCAGTGTATTGGGCGACGAGATCACTAAAGAAGGGATTATCGTTGATCCTGGGGGCAGCGTTGATAAAATTTTAAGTATTGTTGCTAAACACCAACTAAAGATTAAAACCATTCTGCATACTCACGCCCACTATGACCATATTATGGGGACCAAGGAAGTTAAAGAAAAAACTAAAGGTGAAATTTGTTTGCACGAAGGTGATTCCTTTTTGTATGAAAATTTAAATATGCAGTTGCAGATGATGGGGGCTAATATCACTGGAGAGACATTACCGATAGACCATTTTGTAAGCGATGGGGATCAGTTTAAGTTTGGCGAAAATACTTTAAAAGTTTTTCACACGCCAGGACACACTCCTGGCAGCATTTGTTTTTACAGTGACCACAAAGAAAAGCCGACTCTTCTTGCTGGCGACACACTTTTTGCCGGATCCATTGGTCGAACCGATTTATGGGGCGGAGATTTTGATGCAATTATTAAATCAATCAAAACAAAACTACTTCCACTGCCTGATCATACGATTGTCATTCCAGGTCACGGGAGCAAAACAACAATTCAGAAAGAAAAAAACTTTAATCCGTTTATAAACTAACCACTTCGTGAGCCATGTGGTGCTCTTGTTTGATTTTATGAACCACTGATTCGTATAGTTTGTTTAAGCGATTTTGTTGTTCATCTAAAGCATTTTTAAGGGATTCAAAATTTTCACCGTCAAACGGCTTTTCTTTATTTAAAAAATCTCGATAATAAGCAATGCCGTCATTCATGTTTTCTTTATAGACTGTTAAGAATTTAAATTCCTTCTCATCTTTAGCCGTGAACCGCGAAACCAGTTTTTCAAAATAATCGACATACATAAATAAATCCTTCGTAAACATGTGCGGACGGCTAGACGGAACGAGAGACTTCCCTCTGCCATAAATATGGTCTATTAGTTCTTGTAATGAATATTCACGGTCAAAATAAGCCAGGTTGGGTCCAGGACAAACTGTTGAGGGTTCACTGGCTTTAATAATTCCTAAATTAATGAGCACCCCGTTTGCCAGGTACTCACAAAGACAAGCTTTTTTATAAACATCAAAAATTTCTAATTTTTTTTCACTCTCAGAAAATTTAGGAGGTGTTTGATAGCCTAAAGATTCTAGTTTTAATTTTTGAAATTGCTTTGAAGCCGTACACACCGGGGCCTCAGTAAATTCTTTATTTGAAACCAGAAAACTCTTTGGACAAGGGGATCCTGGTGAACCACGATCTGTTTCTGAAGCATGCCAACGCTGCGAATCGGTATCTCGAATACTATTAAAAACAACACCTAGAGGAGAAACTTCACTTAAATAAAAATCTTTTTCGGTTGCCTTTGCTAACTTGGTGCGGGTGGGCTGGTCTAAATTAGTGGCTTCTTTAACAAGCAAGAACGGACTTGCCCAACCAACAGCATCCAAACCATACCCCTTCATTAAACGTAAGTTTTCACCGTAATTTCCAATTCCGCCTTGAGCGGTAATGAGAATATGGCGATTTTTTCCAGATGGATGATATTTTTTACCTTTTTTTTCATAATACTCTTCAATCGCCGCCTCGAAAGTATGAGAATAATTTTCACGATTATCTTTAAATTCCTGAATGATCGGCCCCATCAAAAATCCATCAGAAGCAAAAGCATGTCCCCCACAATTAAGTCCTGACTCGATACGAAATTCTTTGACTTCTATCCCCTTCTTGGCCAAAAACTTTCCTTGAACGATAGACGATCTGTAGTCAGAAACTTTAATGATTACACCTTTTTTAACTTTGCCGTTATCATCTCGATAAAAATCAGGATATTTTTCCATCTGACCGTAGAGAGTCGTATTAATGCCTGCCGAAAAAACTATATCGCCTTCAATGGTTGATTCAGCAAACCCCGCTAAAACCATTTTGCCGTCTGATAATTCTGCCGGATAAGGATTCCCCTGAGGATCCCTGGGCGTTCGATCCACTTTCGTCATGATGTTACAGTCAATCGTTCCGGCCTTCATGCGGCTAGTGAGAACCTGTGCTAACTTGTTTTTTTCAGAGCCTTCAGCCATTTTCAAGAACTTTAGATAATCTTGTTTGAGAGGAGACTCTTCAGGAAGCATCTCAAAATATTTAGTCTTATCATTACCAGATACAAAAGGCAGTGCTTTAATCTTTTCTAAATTCCTTTTAACTAAAATATCAACCATATTTAAATAGGCTGTTATACGTTTTTTGCGCATCTCAGGATGACGCCCAGTAATTTTTTCGTAAGGCAGTCCGTTTAATTCAGAATAATATTTTCGAATTTGTTCACACAAAATATCATCCATAATAGAAATCACGGCTGAAATTCCAAAATGCCCCAAACGAATAGGCGAATCAACAGAGAAACCAGTCCCCATCACAGGAATATGAAAAAAGTGTAATTTTTCACTTGTAACAATACTCATCTTTATGATCCTTTAATCTGTTTTTCAGAATCGACACCGGTAAATAAATCAGCCGGAGACAGTTTAAATGCTTTAGCCAAAGTAATGACCTGATGAAAACTTAGCTGAATATCGCCTGATTCCATCTTTAACCAGTCATTCTGAGTCATACCCAGCTTAGCTGCCAATTGGGTGGCATCTAAAGATTTGGCCTCTTTAAGCGATTTAACACGTTTACCAAGCTTATAATAGAAGCGTTCTTTTAAAGACTGAATGGCTTCTTCTTCGATCCGTTTTCTTCTAGGTGCTTCCATCGGTGGATTCTAACTTTAAAAAGTAAAAAGCGCTAAAACAAAAAATACCAGCAGGCTTAATGAGAGGTAGCCGTTAGCGCTAAAAAAAGCAGCATCTAGACGAGATAGGTCTTTATCTTTAACCAACGAATGCTGATAAATCAGAGCTATAGCCACAAGACCTATACTTAACCACAAAAATTCAGGACCTTTTAAAGACCACACAAAAAAACAATAAAGTCCAAACATGATCAGATGAAAAAATCGTGAAAAAAGGATCGCATTTTTTACTCCAAATTGAGCTGGAATCGAAAAAAGCTTATTTTTTTGATCAAATTTGAAATCTTGGAGAGAATACAAAATATCAAAACCAGCGACCCAGAATAAAACCACCCCAAAAAGCAGTAAAGGAATCACATTAAAAATTTCACCTCGAATTGCCACCCAGGCACCGACAGGACTAACCGCCAAAGCCATTCCTAAAAAAAGATGCGACCAAGAAGTAAACCGCTTTGTAAAAGAATAAAAAAACAAAATCAAAAGAGCAGGAACAGACAAAAAAAATGCCAAGGCATTAATGAAATATGTCGTAAAAACAAACAAAAAACAGGTTATAAAAATAAAAAGTAAAACCTGGTATTTATTTAAAATATTAGCTGGAAGATGCCTTGATTTAGTCCGTGGATTCTTGGCATCTACATCGCGGTCAATATAGCGATTAAAAGCCATCGCGGCACTTCGAGCGAAGACCATTGCCAAAATAATTAAGCCAATTTTTTGAAAATCAACTTTGCCATTAAAGGCAATCAAAGCCGAGATGAGCGCAAATGGCAAAGCGAAAATACTATGAGAAAACTTAATTAATTCGAGATAGTTTTTAATTGTTTGATACATTACCGCGCACCTCGACTTCGCTCGGTGAGCGGAGTCGAACCGAGCTATCTCCCCACCTTTTCATTAAATTATTTTCAATTTTTAATTGGTCGAAAACCTTTGCAACGACAAAATCAATCAAATCTTCAATCGTAGCTGGTTCATGATAAAAACCAGGGTTAGCAGGCAATATACAAACACCTAATCGCGAAAGTTTAAGCATGTTTTCCAGATGTATTGCTGAGAAAGGCGTCTCACGCGGGACTAAAACCAGATTTTTACGTTCTTTTATCATGACATCTGCAGCACGAGAAATTAAATTATCCGCATAACCATTTGCCACAGCAGCCAATGTTTTCATGGAACAGGGCAAAATAACCATTGCGTCAGATTGAAAACTACCAGAGGCAATCGAAGCCCCAATATCTTCAGGAGCATGGACTTCCATATTTTTTCGATTAAAAAGTAACCGTCCCCGCCCCATCTCTTCTGATACCACACGCTGGGCACTGCGAGAAATGACAAGGTGTAAAAAAATGTTCTCAGGCAAAGCCTCCACAAAACGCTTAGCATATAAAATTCCAGAGGCTCCAGTGACACCTAAAATCAATTTTTCCATATAACTTCTTGTCCTTATTTGATTCCGTAATGAATCGCGATCATTCCTAAGTTTAACGTCTGATATTTTACCTCTTTAAAGCCTGCCTGCATCATTAAAGTTTTAAGAGTTTCTGCATCTGGAAAACTTTGAATCGATTGAGGTAAATATTCATAAGCAAATTTGGCTTTTGGATTAATGATTGATGATAAAAATGGCGCAATATTATTGATATATAAACTACTAAAAAATTTTAATAAGCTATTTTGAGGATGAGAAAATTCTAAAATAAAAACTCGCCCCCCAGGTTTTAGTATTTGATGCATCACCTTTAGTCCGTCTTGATAGCTTGGTAAATTTCGGATGCCGTAAGCGATCGTCACGACATCAAATTGATTCTGTTCTTTTATTTCTAAAATATTTTGCTGTTTAAATTCAACGTTCAATTTTTGGCTTTTGAGTTTTGCGTAAGCTAGCATTTGCTCGGAAAGGTCGATTCCCAGCACTTTAGCGCCTTTATGAGCCATTAAAATCGACAAATCTCCTGTCCCACAGGCTAAATCACAAACTTTTTCGCCAGACTTGATTTGAGCTAAATCAATCAATTTATGTCGCGTGCGAACATCCCCATTAAAACTAATTAAACGATTTAACAAATCATATTTAGGCGCAACCGTATCAAACATTTTGCCAATTTGAGAAGGATTTTTATCTAATAAATCAGCTGATGCCATAACTGCTCCATTTTTGATCCACTAACTTTTTAGTCGCAACATCCATTTCAATATCTTTGGGCCATTCGCGTGTAAATCCCTCACTTGCTAATTTTGTCGTAGCATCAAAACCAATATGACCATTTTTTTGAACAGAATCTCTTTTAGGGTCAATATTATTACCCAATCTAAATAAAACTTCGGGCAAATTATTTATATCAACATGTTTATCGACTGCAATCACAAACGGGTATTTTTCAATTGATTCTGTAACTGCTTTTTTGCCATCGAATGCATTTCTTTTATCTACAGCAATTACATGAATATTATTTTCTGATCTATTTTGTGTAATCACATTCTCTTCTTTTAATTTAGTCGTGCAATCAAAACCAATTTTAGAACCATATATTGGCTGCTGAGCCGAGTGATCTAAAACATCCAATGCCCCTTCAGAAAAAGTGACATGTTTTTCAAAATCGCAATTTTTTAAAATGGCTTTAATGACCGAATGCAAGTCAGTTAAATCAATATCCGAGTCAAAAACAAAAATTAATTTGGTAAAAGTCATTTGCCCTGTTCCCCAAATGCCCTGCATTAGCCTTTGCGCTTGGAACGGATAATACTTTTTTATTTTAATAAACATCACATTGTGAAAAATGCCCCAGAACGGCAAATGATAATCAACCACTTCTGGAAATAACATTTTAATTAGCGGTAAAAATATTCTCTCGGTGGCCCAACCTAAATAACAATCTTCTTGAACAGGCCGTCCCACAACAGTTGTGGGATAAACTGGATTTTTGCAGTGTGTAATAGCTGTAACGTGTAGGACTGGATACATATCGGCTAAAGAATAATATCCGGTGTGATCTCCAAAGGGCCCTTCCAAGTGCAAGGGTTCGCTCGGATCAACATAACCCTCGATAACAATTTCTGCGTCAGCCGGTACATAGAGATCGTTTGTAATACATTTCACAATATTGATGTTTTTGTTTCGCAAAAACCCTGCAAACAAATATTCGTCAATTTCAGGAGGAAGTGGTGCTGTTGCACTATAGATACAAGCGGGGTCGCCTCCTAAAGCAATCGAAACCGGCATTTTTTTACCAGCTTCTTTATATTCGTGATAATGCTGCGCACCCGTATGATGAATGTGTACATGAAAACCTAAAGTTTTTTTATCAAACATCTGTAAACGATACATGCCGACGTTTTGATTACCCGTTTTAAGTGACTGGGTAATGACTTGTCCGAGGGTAATAAATTTGCCGCCATCTTCAGGCCAGCATTTAATAATGGGTAATTCACTCAGAGATGCATTTTCTTTTTTAACCACTTCCTGACAACGAGCTTTACGGACTTTTTTAGGTGGAAATTTAAAAATATCTTTAACGGTGTTTAATGTGCTTACCGCTTCTCTAAAACTTTTAGGAGGTCTGATATGAACCAGGTTTTCAATTCGTTTTTGGATTTTGGTTAGATCATCCACTCCGAGTGACATTTTCATTCGGTCGTAGGTACCAAAAGCATTAATCAGCAGCGGCATTTTTGATCCCTGCACATTTTCAAACAACAGTGCTTTTCCCTGCTGCTTCACAACGCGGTCATAAATTTCGGTGATTTCCAATTCAGGATTAACTTCGGTTTTAATGCGAGCTAACTGATTATTTTTTTCGAGATGTTTAATGAAGTCTTGAAGGTTTGAGAACATCGAGGAACATTCTAACCTCCAATTAAATAATCGATAACTTTTATTCTACGCCTGGATAATCGGCGTCTGACCAATCACTATAACCTCCAGCCAAAATGGCAAAACTAAAGCCTGAACGAATACGTGCAGGACTACTGTGAGTTTTGTTAGTAAGAGCTCCGCTCTGTTTTAGTATTTTTTGAATAGTTTCATTCCTTTTTCTCTTAGCGATTAAATAAGCAGTTTCATGCTCAATGTTTATTAGATTTAATTTCGCTTTCGCTTTTACTAATTTTCTTACTATTGAAACGTTGCCATTTTCTACAGCAATCATTAAAGCACTATAACCATCAGCATCTTGATGGTTCAAATCTGCCTTCCGATCAATTAAAAAATCAACAATTTGAGGTCTGTTTAAAGCAGCCGCTCTCATCAGTGCCGTTTCTGTCGCGATCCGACCATAACCACCCAAAGCACTAGGGACTGGCATCATTGGTGCATAATTAATATTAATGCCTCTAAAAACTAACCATTTTATTTTTGAAAGATTATTATCATTAACAGCAGCAAACCATTTAATGGCGGCCTTTTGCTTATTAAAAAAAGGACCGACCTTATCTGATGCAGACTTAAAGTTAAATTGAAATTGTTTCATATGATATTTATCGCATTAATTATGAGCTAGTTGCAAAATTTAGCATTAACAAAAAAGGCGCCCATTTCTGAGCGCCTTTCCTTTTAAAAACTATTTAAAAGCTTAGTGAGAGAAAAACTCTACTAAACCTTTTTGATCCGCTTTCATGCCCTTAGAACCTTCGTTCCAGTTAGCAGGACAAACTTCACCATGTTTTTCAGTAAATTGGAGAGCTTTGACCATACGAATCGTTTCATCAACGTTACGACCCAATGGAAGATCGTTCACGACTTGATGACGAACAATTCCTTCTTTGTCGATTAAAAACAAACCACGATATGCAATGCCTTGGCCTTCCACCAAAACGTCATAGTCGGCAGAAATCGTCTTCGTTAAATCTGAAACTAAATCATAAGTAACGCCTTGAATGCCGCCTTTTGACTTAGGTTGATCTAGCCAAGCCAAATGAGAATTTACTGAATCAACCGAAACGCCAATCACTTTGGTGTTGAGCTTTTCAAATTCAGAAAGTTTTTCTTGAAACGCATGAAGGTCAGTAGGACAAACAAAAGTAAAATCTAGAGGATAAAAGAAAATCACTGCGTATTTTCCTTTAATCGCTTCTGATAATTTGTAATTATCTTTTACTTTACCTCCCACAACTGCGCTAACATTAAATTCAGGTGCTTTTTTTCCGACTAGTACTGCCATAAACATCTCCTTTTATAAAAATTTTAATTTGACGATAGATTGCGATTATATTCAAATAACTTAGACTCTGTCTAATAGAGGCCGACGTTATATAATTACCTATGACTACTTTTACAAAAGACCAAATCACAAAATGGAATCAAGAATTAGCCGGTAAATCGGTTGGCGAAATTGTGAAATCTGTTTTCGATCGAGTCCCCACAAGTGATCACAATAAAATTGTCATGACCTCTGCTTTTAACCAATCAGATATGTATTTGTTTCACGAAGCTCGTAAAATAAAAAAAGATATTCCAGTGATGTGGATCGAAACCGGATATCACTTTGATGAAACTAAGAAATATGTTCAAGACATGAAAAATAAATTTGATATGAATTTGGTGATTCTCTATCCTGAACTTTCTCGCGCAGAATTTGAAAAGAAAAATGGCGGACCGATTCATGATGATCGTCCTGATGAATGCTGTCATGCCAATAAGGTAGTTCCTCTCCAAAATGCTTTAAAAGATAAAAATGTGTGGTTTACAGCCCTGCGTCGTGATCAATCTGAAAGTCGCCGTAATATCGATATTATTGAGCTTTATCGCGATGATTTAATTAAAGTAAATGCATTAGCGGCAGTAACTGCAAAAGAAGTTTATTATTATTTAAAAGATAACGGCATTCCTGAACATCCTTTAATTGAACAAGGTTATATTTCTGTCGGATGTTCTCCTGAAAGTTGTACTTCAAAAGTATTCGGCGACGTTAGCGGCGAACGTGCCGGTCGTTGGAAAGGCAAAAATAAAATTGAGTGTGGTCTGCATACCTTTATGCCGAAAAAATAGCGCTAAACTATTTCAAAGTTCTCTTCAGTAATTTTACGATCTGCAATTTTAAAGTTTCGAATCTCAGGTTCTTTTTGAAGGCTCACAATTAAATAACAAGCTTCTGGATATAAAGCGAGTTCAACGTCTGTTTGTGAAGGATAGGCAGGACTGGCAACATGACTGTGATAGATCGCTAATAACTCTAATTTTTGTTCGTCTATTTGCTTAAAGGCTTTCAATAAAGCTTTACCGTCCATTTGGTACATGACAGGGCTAGGTTTGGCGTTAGGGATTGGAATTAATACTTGAGCTTCGTTATTTTTGCCTGCAATTAAGCCACAGGTTTCATTTGGTAAATCTTGTTTAGCTTGAGAAACAATTTGATCGTAGTGAGATTTCTTGAGCTTTAAAGGCATCTATTATTCTCCGCGCACCTCGACTACGCTCGGTGAGCGGAGCCGAACCGAGCTAACATTCACGACTCTAAAACATCGTGAGTGATGGCATCGACACGCACGCCATGCTCAGTTAAAAAATATATCGAATCTTTTAAACTTTTTTCTGATCCAGATAAAGACAATTCAATAAAACCTGCGTCTTTAGAAATATTGGTGCGTTTAATATTAATTT
>CAYMKA010000063.1:0-9538 GCA_964390935.1 uncultured bacterium | reverse complement strand
GCTGTCCATCCTCTCAGACCAGCTACTGATCATCGTCTTGGTGGGCCGTTACCCCGCCAACTAACTAATCAGACGCGAGACCATCTTTTAGCCATAAATGATTTCATTACTCTCCGATGCCGGAAAGCAATCGTATTCGGTATTAGCCTCGATTTCTCGAGGTTATCCCCATCTAAAAGGCAGGTTTCTCACGTGTTCCTCACCCGTTCGCCACTAGTCTTGCGACTCGTTCGACTTGCATGTCTTAGGCACGCCGCCAGCGTTCATCCTGAGCCAGAATCAAACTCTCAGTTAATTCATAGCTTTTAAATTTTATTTTAAAAAATCTACATTCAAAAAAAGTGACCAAAAGTCACGCACTGACACATTGTCTGTGCTTCTCGATTTTGTTTGGTCAAACAAAATAAAAAACGCACAGATTTACTTACTACCCAATTTTCAAAGATCCATCTAAAAATTTAGGGCGTTAAAATTTCCACAAAAAAATTCGGGAAAAAACGCAGGCGTTGATATTATTAAAAATACGGGGGGAGTGTCAACGACTTTTTTGTGGATTTCTCTTCTAAAAATGACCTAAAAACAGGTCGAAAAAACTTCAAAAATGTAGGTTTATTTTTTAAGAAGAATCCTACCAATCCACGTCTAACACCAATTCTTATCCCCTATTTTGTCATACTTTCGTTTCTTAAAAAAATTCATAAAATCAGTCTGATCCGATACAGGGAACTCAGCTCTTAATTCATTTTTAATCACTTGCAACAACTTAGGTCCGAGTATTTTTGAGAATTGGCCACGAAGTGCTTTTTCATACCAAATCTTCAAATCTGTCTCAGTGACAATGCCTTGTATTTTCTCTTTAAGTCCTAATTGACCAAGAATAGCCTTAACAATTTTTTCTTCTGCCTCTCTACACACAATAATGATTTTTTCAGCGCTAACAGATTTAACAATCTCACCCGCAAGTTCCTCAGTAAGGGATAAATGTTTAATTTGAATTGCCGGTCCAAAATTAGCCCACATATCTAAACCACGATCCGATGCATTTGTAACTCCAACTCTATTTACTGATGCAGGAATTTCCTTATGGAGAACATCTGGGGTAATACCCATAATTGACTGAGTAAAAGCTTTAAACTCATGCAACAAAAATAAGTTTTCTTTTGGCACTGACACACGAATCGTTGTTTTTAGTTCTTTGATAACAACTAGAAACAAAGAATAAACAACGATTTCAAAAACTTTATCAATGCTCCTACGGAGCCCACGCTCATGCCAAAATAAATTCAAAAATTCTTCTAACTGAAAATCTTTGGGGCTAATTTCATTAACATAAGATAAGGCACCTATCATTTGAAATTGCCTAGCTTGAAAGGACCTATAAATATACGCCTCAACAGCACCTTTAGTTTTTTTATTTTCTCTCCCAAGAATTCTTAGGATGTCTGGCGGGGTAGCATTATCATTAAAGACATCGTCTTGGTACCGTGCAGATGAAGTGCTAATTCTTCCAAGGAATCTACGACAAACGACATCTCTCCATTGTCGAGACTGCGTTCTATAAGTTTCCAGATCGATTAAGTTGATATCTTCATTTACCCTATCCCTATAAAGTATTTCAGCAATTTGTATTGGCTTATAAAGATGTACTCTGGCCTTTTCTATTACAATATCTAGTTTTTGTTTCGCAGCTTTAATTTCACTCATAATTATATTGTAGTCTTAAAGCTCCTGCTTTTGGTTGTTTTACTAGATGCGGATTTGCGTATCCTCTCAGAGTATTTAACATTTGCTTGGCCACAGCCCTAATCATCGGAACAGGAACAGAATTCCCAGCTTGTTTTCTTATCGCTGACTGCTTCACTGCCAACTTAAAATTTTCTGGGAAACCCTGAAATCTCAATAGCTCACGGGAGGACAATCGCCGCTCACCATTTACAAGCAAATAATTGTGAGATGCCCCTGCTCTTAAAGCAACTGAATAAGGTAAAACAGAGACATTACCAGATTTATTCTCATGCCACATTGAAGGGAAAAAAGGAGGCGACTTAAGTCTATTCTGCCTTTGGGTAATAATGTAATCACTCGCTCTTAGGCTTAAAATTTCGTCAGCCTTTGGGTCTAAAAAATTTTTTAAGTCTGGTTTTTTATCCAGAGGTTTTGGAAACTCAAATGGTAGATTTTTTTTAAAGCCAACTATTATTGTTCTTTCTCTTTTCTGAGGCAATCCAAAATCAAGAGCGTTTAAAACTTTTGTATGCGTATAGTAGCCTAGGTCTTCGAGTGTCTTTTCGATAACAGCAAATGTCCTTCCATTATCATGTGTTCTTAATTGTTTTACATTTTCTAGCAAAAAGGCAAATGGCTTCTTTACCTTTAGAATTTCAGCGATGTTAAAAAATAATGTTCCCCTGGTATCTTGAAACCCTTTCATTGAACCAATAATGCTAAATGCTTGACAAGGAAAACCACCTAACAATATATCGTGTTCTGGAATATCTTTTGGATTAATCTTTGTAATATCACCGTGTGGTCTATGGCCAAAATTT
The DNA here is from genome assembly GCA_964390935.1 of uncultured bacterium. GTDB lineage: Bacteria > Margulisbacteria > CAYMKA01 > CAYMKA01 > CAYMKA01 > CAYMKA01. The sequence continues at coordinate 6,992 of CAYMKA010000063.1, read as the reverse complement.
GCCTCATACATATCTTGGCAGTCCTTATCCCATTCACTTGTAAAAACACATTTTCCATTTAATTCATCGAAAGGGATACGGATACCACCAATTCCAGCGAACAAATCAATAAATCTAAAAGTTTGCCAGTTGTTCATCTTGATCTACTCTTTTCAAACTCAAGATAATAAGATTCAAAAAAAAGATAATTACTCACGCCCAAGAATAAAACAATTTTTACAGAAAGAGAAAGTCCTTAATTAATAATTTAATAGAAAGCGTTCTATTTCTTAATAGATTTCTTTAAGTTTTGGACCTTGAGGGCGATTTTTTGACGGTCCATCGAGACGTTTTTAGTATCAAAAAGCTCCTGCAAAATGCGTGAAACGGTTTCTCTCGAAGAACCAATCATGTCGGCTAAATCTTTGTGAGTTAGCTTTAATTCAATTTCTACCCAATCGCCTTTTTTGGTGCCTTTTGCAGCGAGTGAAATTAGCTTTTTAACAAGACGTTCTTTCACATCCACAAAAACTAAATCTTGAATTTGCTCATCAGCGGTACGCAGACGGCGACAGAGCTCACCCATCACTTCTTTAAAAAGAGAAGCTTTCTCACGCACTAATTTTAAAAATTCTTCTTGGCGAATGATTAAAAGTTCGGTTTCTTTGGCAGTCGCTACTGCCATGGCAGAACGGGGTTGATTATCAAGCAGTGACATTTCTCCAAAAAAATCTCCCGGTAAAAGCACCCCTAAAATCATTTCTTGGCCATCGGCACTGGTGGTTAAAATTTTGACCTGGCCTGAGCGCACAATAAACATTTCGGATCCATCATCACCCTCATAAAAAATAGTGTCATTTTTTTTATATTTTTTACGAATTAAAATCGATTTTACATAGGCTAAATCATCTAAAGAAAATTCACTAAAAAGAGAGATATTTTTTAAGATTTTTATCGGTTCGGGAGCCATGCCGAATTCTATCTCAAGTTAAGGATTAGTTTGCAGCCTTTTTAATAAGCATCTGTGCTCCAATGGCACCCGTAATTAAATTAGGCATCCAGGCAATGAGCATAGGCGGAATCACCCCGCTGGAACCAATGCCGCGAGACACAGCCGATAAAATATAAAAACCAATAATCACCAGTAAACTCATACCAAAACCAACGCCTGAACTGGTTCGGCTTGGACGAATACCCATCGGCATTCCAATAATCATAAAAACCAAACAGGTAAATGGCATCGCTACTTTCTCGTTCCATTTGAGTTCTAGTTTAGTTACATCACGGCCTGAGCGACGCTGTTTAAAAATATATTCTGAAAGTTCCCATAAATTCATATCATCTGGATTTTTTTCAAAGCGAACGAGTTCCCCTGGTTGCGTTTCTAACTTAATCTCTTTTTGAAAAAACTCAGTCAGATTAGCTTTGTCATCTAAGAAAAATAAATGTTCTTGTCCGCGTTCAAAGAGCCAATGATCTTTTTCTAACCAAGTCGCTTTTTGGGCAAAAGTAATTTTTTGAAAACGACCTTTATCGTATTCAATTAAAGAAACATCCCGCAAAACATTGCCTTCTAATTTTCCGGCATAAATCATTTTCTTAAGATAACCGCCTTCATACAAAGTTAAACTGGCTTTATCTTGAGAATAAGTGGCTTGAACTGAAACGCCGCGATATTTATCGATGAGCGCATCCGATTGTCGTTTTGCAAAAGGCACCACCCATTCGTTAAACGACATCGAAACAATCGAAATAAGAATGCCTAGTGCGACCACCGGATAAGCAATACGCGTTAAGGAAACTCCGCCGCAGCGAAAGGCTGTCAATTCGTTATCAGAAGAAAAACGACTAAACGCCATAATCGAACCCAAGAGACTAGCCATCACGACCGACAAAGTCATGACTCCCGGAAACTGATAGCTGAATAATTTGAGTCCGTCTCCAAAAGTCATATGATATTTATTAACGTCTTGAACAATAGCTGGCAAAAGCGAACCGCCAGCCGAAATAAATGAAAATGCGATCAAACCAAACAAAAAAGGAGCAAGGAGTTCTTTAATAAGATAGCGATCAATTTTTAAGATCTTAAACATTTGGGCTAAGCCAGATCGAAATTTTCTCCCAAATAAAATTTTCGGGCGACGGGATCGTTAGCAATGGTCTTAGCGTCCCCTTCGATTAAAATTTTGCCGTCATGCAAAATATAGGCACGATCAGTAATTGATAAAGTTTCACGGACATTGTGATCGGTAATTAAAATACCCAGTCCGCGTTTTTTTAAATGAGTGATTGATTCTTGAATGTCAGCCACCGCAATGGGATCAATCCCCGCAAAAGGTTCATCCAGCAAAATAAAAGAGGGTTCTGTGGCTAAAGCTCTCACAATTTCAACACGGCGGCGTTCTCCGCCGGACAATTCGTAGCCTTTTTGCTTACGGACTTTATCCAAATGAAATTCAGCAAAAAGTTCGTCCATCTTTTTTTGATAATCTTTTTTAGAAATTTTAGGAATGTTTTCCCACAAGATCAGTAAATTTTCTTCCACAGTTAATTTTTTAAAAATAGAAGGTTCTTGAGGCAGGTAACCAATGCCCGATAAAGCACGACGGTGCATGGGCAGTTTTGTAATATCAAAATCTTCTATATAGACCTGTCCAGCATCTGGCCGAACGAGTCCCATCACCATGTAAAAAGTGGTGGTTTTACCAGCACCGTTAGGACCAAGTAATCCAACGACTTCGCCTTTTTTAACGTTAATGGAAACTCCCGAGACAACCTTTTTTTTACGGTAACTTTTTACTAGGTTTTCGGTTCGGATCATTGCCTTCTATTATATATGAGAAGCCATGCCGGGAAAGTGAATCTTATAATAAGAGCCAACGATATCTTTGGAGATTAAATGAAATTTAACTCAAAAATAATTTTAGATCGCCTAAATCGTGTCCCCGACATGGGGGCTCAATTTGAAAATATCTTTCGATACGTACTAACCGCAGCCACTCTGCAATCAGAACGAAAACTCAGTGCCAACGACCTTAAAAATTTATCTAAAATATTTCAAAAATCACTGCCTGCTCCTCTCAAAGAAAAATTTACCGAAAACTTACTGGTACTTGATCACAATGATCAGCCGATTGGTCACTCCAACTGGTTACTTGTTCGCTTAGCTGGACTAAAACACAGCGGAGTTCTTTTAATGATTACACGTCAAAACGAAGTTCTGCTCTCACAACGCGCGAATGATATTTCAGACGGCGGATCACTTGATTTTACAGCGGGAGGAGGACTTTCGGTTTTTGGTGAGAAGGCAGTCAAAAAACATGCCATTCAAGAACTTTTTGAAGAAGTCTTTAGTTTGCCCATCAGTCCCCTTATGTCTTTACAAGAAAAAAGAATTTCATTTTTGGGACACCAATGGGTCAATAAAGAAGATGGAAAATTTGGATTAGTTTATTCCAAAAACTTTGTTCATCATTTAGCGTGGAATTCAGATTTGCCCCCTATTCGACCTAATAATGAAAGCAAACAAGTATTATGGATGCCTAGAGAAAAATTTTTAGAATTGCCTCATCGAAAAAATACCCAATTGTCTTATGACCTAAAAGTTTTATTCAGCAATAGTGAACTAATAACCAAGTTAATGAATTTAGTGAATTAATTACATTTTTAAAGCAATCAGAATGTCCTGAGTTGCTTTTGATTTATTAAGAGTATAAAAATGAATTCCTGGTACTCCGTTTTTAATGAGATCTCGACACTGGGAAATCGCATGTTCAATGCCAATATCTTCGGTATCACACTCATTAGCTTGTTCTAGTTTTAAGACAATTTTTTTAGGAATTTCGACCGCGCACATTTCGGTAAAGCGTTTAATTTGTTTAAAGTTAGTAATGGGCATAATGCCCGGAATCACTGGCAAATCAATGCCAGCCTTACGGATTTTTTCTAAAAACTTAAAATAATAGGCATTGTCAAAAAACATTTGGGTGACAAGAAAATTTGCGCCCGCATCGACTTTCTTTTTTAAGTAATCAATTTCAGCAGATTCATTTTTAAACTGAATGTGCCCTTCGGGATAACAGGCATTGCCTAAACAAAAACTGGGGTCTGTTTTTTTAATAAATGTCACCAGCTCTAGTGCGGACGCGAACCCATCTAATGGTCGTTTAAACTCCGACTCACCGACAGCGGCATCACCACGCAAAGCCATAATATTTTCAATACCGCGTTTTTTAAGTTCCATCAAAATATCTTTAATTTGATCTTGGCTACTGGCAACACAGGTTAAATGCGCCATGCCGGTAATGCCGTGTTCTTTTTGGATTTTTTCGACAATTTCAAAAGTTTTGCCGCGCGTATTGCCCATGGCCCCGTAAGTGACCGACACATAATCGGGCTCTAATTTTTTAAGCTCAGTCAGTGTTTTATAAAGAGAGTCTTCGCCTTCTGGGGTTTTAGGCGGAAAAAACTCAAATGAATAAACCAGTTTTTTGGTCTTTAAAATGTCAGATATTTTCATGTGCAGAGATTATCGTATGAAGGGGGCGAACTAGCTACTCACTTACTTGGGTCTTTTACCTTCTTCTCAAGATTTGGTTCATTTTTTACACTAGCAAAATCTTCAGTAGCATGTCTTGGGTCTTCAAAAATATTAGATTTGATCTCAGGAGCATTACGAAACAAATTTACAACATTAGCAATTATTTTTTTAATAAAGCTTTTTTTCTGCAATTCTTTCATTCCATCGGTAAACCTCGGATCAACAAAACCCTCTTGATACATCAATGGAATTTCAATCTTTTGATCTTCATTTTCGTTATACATAAAACTTGGTTTTTTTATGTTCACCTTACTCAGTTCGTCTTTTTTGATATTAGTTAATAAAATCATACTTCTCTCCAAAGTAGTTTCATTATTAATTACTACCCCTCCCCCGAGGGTAAATACATTGATAATTTGTGGTGGATTAGGGAGCCAAAGACAGTCCCCCTCGTGCGGGAATACCGCACCAGCTCCCCCTAAATACGACCTATGGTCGGGGGGGAGAAATTAATTTCACAAATGATATAAAGTTTATTAATCCAGTTTCTCCCCCAAGCGTAGCGGCAGGGGGAGTGCCCGTAAGGGCGAGGGGGAGTTCCCTAAAACTTAAACCGATTTCTATATTGGCTAATAGCCTTTAATTTTTTCTCAAGCGCTTTCGAATTGCCAGAGCGAATCAGTTTTTCCAAACTAAACAGTTCTTTTTTAAGACTATTAATATTTTCGAGCAAGAATTTTTTATTTTGAGTGGCCACTTCTGCCCCCCAGCTCGCAGGACCTCCGGCCACGCGGGTTGTATCGCGGAATCCTGTTGAAGCTAAAAACTCTTTCGCTTTTTTAGTACGGCTATTTAAAACACTGCTCACAACTGAACTAGCTACAAAAAACGGCAAATGGCTAATGCTGGCGACGGCCTCATCATGCTCTGCTGGAGTCATGACAATTGGCCGCATGCCTAATTTTTTAACAAAGATAAATAATTTTTTAACTTTTGCTTTATTAGTATGTGCATTTGGCGTAATCACAAAGGCTTTATTATTAAACAAATCAGCCTTCGCATTTTCTAAACCTACTTTGTCTGAGCCCGCCATGGGGTGACCGCCGACAAATAGCTTTTCTTTATCTAATTTTGAAATTTCATTAACGATCATTTCTTTGGTCGATCCCACATCCACAATCATTGTGTTTTTATTGACTCTCTTAGAAACAATTTTAAAAATTTCGGCAATTTGATTAATGGGCGTCGCAATAATCACGAGATCTGAAATTGGCAAAATGGGATCTTGATTCACTTGTTTTGCCAAACTAAAAGTATGCACCGTTTTTTGAAGCACTTTTAAATGCTTCCCATTACGCACAATGCCATGCACATGAGTTTTAGGAAAAACTTTACGAATATTTTGAGCGAGCGATCCGCCAATTAATCCCAGCCCCACCACTGTGACTCGTCTAAACACACTCAAATTAAAGCATTATTTACCGCGGAAGTTAAACATCTCCCGATGTCTGGGAGAGAGGGCTTTAAAAAAATCGTGAGCAAATCCTAATTTTTCAAAGCTATCAATTAATGTTTTTCGATCTATTTCTGTATTCCAATCGTATTTCACATCTATCATTTGACTAAATTGCTTATCTGAAAAAATAGACGTATCCAAGCTTAAAGGATGGAGAACTCTAAAAATAGAATAGTATAAAAAGATAGGATACTGAAAACGAGGTCTTGTAAAAACCAGTTTATTAAAATCAAATTTCTCTTTGAGGCGTTCTCCCACTTTTTCATTTTGTTCAGGATGTTTTTTTAAAATTTGAATTAACTCTTTTGTAACACTCATCGGATGAATCGATTCTTTATCAATCGTCGGCACATGTGAAAAACTAGATTTAATTTCTCCTAAATCATCAAAAAAGTTATCCAAAGGCTGTTTTTGATGAATTGATAAATTTTTAGGATCCCAAATACTCATAAGAAGATCATATCCGACAAACTAAAAAACGAAAGTGATTCAAATCACTTAAATAAAGCTATTTAAGTTGATCGTAAGCAAATTGAAGTAACCGCTCAGTAGTTTCCCAGTTCACGCAAGCATCTGTCACTGAAACGCCATATTTAAGCTGTGATAAATCTGCCGGAATTTTTTGGTTGCCTTCATTTAAATTACTTTCCAGCATCATTCCCAGTAAATCCATATTACCCGCCACGCGTTGTTCAATCACCGATTTCCAGACTACCTCCTGCTTCTCATGCTTCTTTTCTGAATTGGCATGAGAGCAATCCACCATCACTTGGGTATTGAGTCCGGCTGCTTTTAATTTTTCAACAGCAGCACGAATACTTTCTTTATCGTAGTTAGGACGATCATGTCCGCCGCGCAAAATAATGTGTCCAAACTGATTGCCTTTAGTACGCACCACACAAGTTTGGCCGTCCTGATTGATTCCCAAAAAACTATGAGGATTTTTAGCTGAAGTCA
>CAYMKA010000062.1:0-9697 GCA_964390935.1 uncultured bacterium | reverse complement strand
TCTGCAGCGTCAAAAGCTTCTTTACGAGCTCCTGAAATTCCTTTGCTTTGTTGTTTTAAAATTTTAAATCCTGCTGCGGCACAAATTTGAGGGGTAGAATCGCTGCTAGCATCGATCACTAACACTTCTTCGGGCGTCACGCTTTGGTCTTTTACTGAAGCAATTAGAGGCCCAATAAATTTTTCTTCGTTATAGGTTGGAATGATGAGAGTAACTTTTGCCATAACTTTAGTTCAATAATACTTGAGGAAGGCCTAAAAGGGGAGCCGGCCAAATCCCCCAAAATAAAATGACGGCCACTAACACCAAAATAATGACTCCTGGGACAATTTGGAAATCAATCTTCAAGGTATTGTTCCGTTCAAAAAACATTCTGATTACAGGCTTTAAATAATAGTAAAAAGAAATCAACGTCGTGAGGAGACCCAAGATCGATAAATAGAATATCTTTTGAGCAAAAAGACCTGTGATTAAAATCCATTTAGCGTTAAAACCCGCAAGTGGGGGCATTCCAGCCAAAGACAGTAAAACAAGGCTGAGCGCGGTTGCTAAAAGAGGATGCTTATAGAAAAGTCCGCCAAGGGCTTCTAACGTAATAGGCTCATCCTTTTCAGACTCTAAATAATAAATAATTAAAAAGCCGGCAAAAGTCATCACAATATAAATCATTAAATAAAATAAAAGTTCTGGCAAAAGAACTTTACCGCCATAAAGGCCTAACAGTAAGAAACCGGCATTTACGATCGATGAATAAGCCAAAAGTCGCACTAAACTTTTCTGAGTGAGCGCCAGAAGGGTACCGATAATAAAAGTGGCTGTAATCAATAGAGGCAAAACAATTTTCATAACAGGCAATTCAATTAATCCTGAAAACACAATCCATTGAATAAAAATAAACACTGAAAAGGCTTTAACTAAGGTTGCCATCAAAGCTGTCACCAAAGTGCTAGCGCCTTGGTAAACATCTGGAATCCAAAAATGAAAAGGCACAGCCCCTAACTTAAAAACAATGCCTGTTAAAAATAAAAGAGCCCCTAGTTGAAAGAAAGCCATTTGTTCAGGCTTTAGTTGAGTCAAAGCCAATTGCCAATCTGATAATTGAAAACTGCCTGTGGCTCCAAATAAAAAAGCGATGCCATACAGTAGAAATGCAGCAGAAACTGAGCCCATTAAAAAATATTTTAATGCGGCTTCTTTAGCCACAAATTGATCTCGCTTAAAACCCACCAATAAATACAGTGCCAGTGAAACGAGTTCAAATGCCACAAAAAAGTTTAAAGCATTAATTGAAAAAACGGCCACCATTGCACCTATTAACATCAAAAACAAAATTAAAGTCAGCTCAACCGAACGCGGCAATAAATGTTTTTGAAATAGTAAAACTAAAAACACACTAAACATCAGTCCTATAAAAACAGAAACAAAAAATCCGCCCAGGCTTGAATATTGAATTTGAGAAGAAAATACTCCCAGTGCAGAATCATTTTGATTTAAAAAATATGATGCTGTTCCCAGCCCCACTAACGCCAACACAAAATACACTTTTTTAGAAAATTTTAACTTAAAGACTTCCCCCAAAATCACTAAACCCACCACAGCCAAAAGGCTTAATAAACTATAGCTTATATTCATTTTAAAATTCCTTTTAAAACCGCTTCGATCGGTTTAATGATTAAATTAGGGTAAAGCCCCAAGAGCAAAAACAAAATTGTCAGGGGTGCAACCACTAGTTTTTCTTTTAAACTTAAATCTGTAATATTTTTATTTTGATGATGGAAATTTCCAAAAAAAACTCGTTCTACCATCCACAACATGTAAGCGGCTCCTAAAATAACGCCTGCCGTAAAAAAGAGTCCGCCCCATTTCACTGCTTGAAATAAACCTACAAACACCAAAAATTCACCCACAAAGTTAGCAAGACCGGGCAGCGCAATATAAGTAAAAACAGTGATCACAAAAAATACTGCCAGCCTGGGAGTTTTCACTGCCAGGCCGCCAAATTCGGAGATTTCAGTTGTGCCGCGGCGCTCATCTAGATAACCAATTAATAAAAATAAAACGGCGGCCGTTAAACCGTGTGTGAGAGATAAAAACAACGCCCCTGTAACAGCGCCTATTTTTAAAGTCGCAAGGCCAGCCAGCATTAAACCCATATGAGACAAAGATGAAAAAGCCAAAAGTGATCTTAATTCTTTTTGAGTAATGGCAATAAAGGCACCCAACCAAATTGTGAGCGCGCTTAAAATATAAATGAGAATACTCCAATCTGCTAAGACAGCTGGAAATAAAGTAACAGGGATACGCACCAACGCATAAATTCCTAACTGAAATAACAGCGCCACAAAAATAGTGCTCATAAGTTTTGGCGACTCAGTGAGTGCTGGCTTTAACCAAAAATGCAGTGGCATTAAAGGTAATTTGACCATAAAGGCTAAAAGAAAAACTAAACACAGCCACTTAGCCACCATAGGATCTAAAACCGTTTTAGATAGAACTTCTAAATCAAATCCGGCAGTGGCTCCTAAATATAAAATTCCAATAAACATAAAAAGCGAAAAAACAAATGTGAACAAAATAAATTTTAGTGCTGCCCCACGACCGTGAGCCGTGCCAAAAGCCCCCATTAAAATAAACGCCGGAACGAGCAAAAGTTCCCAGAAAAAATAAAATTGTAATAAATTAAAACTCAGAAAAACTCCGTAGATAGCAGCTTGTAATAATAAAAAAGAAACATTAAAAAGTTTTTGATTTTGAGTCTTTGCGTATTGAGTCAAAGACACCACAGTAAAAATTAGGCCCGTGCTGATTACAAAAAATAAAGAGAGTCCATCTAAGCGCCAGATCAAATCAAAGGGAAGCGTTCCTACAGAAAACCAGTGAATTGTTTGAATTAATTTAAAATCAGGTTGAGCCAAAAAGAAATTTAAATAGTGCAGCGCCCAAATAAATCCTAGTGCTGTAGATAATTTAACGATTAGGCTAGAAACATTTTGACTCGCCGAACTTCGATCAGAAAATAAAGCCACCATCGCAGCAGTCAAAACAGGCAATAACACTAGTAACATCAGCATCTTAACTCCTCACCAAAAGAATAAATAATAAAACAACCGTGCCTATTCCAAAATAAATTAAGTACTGACTGGTGTCTCCGCTGGCTGCTTTACTTAAAGTTGCACTTAAATTATTTAAACGTCCCACGCTGCGATCAACCAAGGCATCTACATGATGATTAAAACGTTCTAAAGTATGCGATAACTTTTTGCCAGGCTGCACAATCGCTTTAAAATAAAAAGCATCTAAATAGTATTGATGTCGTAAAACTTTAGTCAGGCCTGGAAAGCGGCCACTCACTTTTTTAGGAATTTCTAACTTTGTGCGGTAAAAACGAATTCCGATAAATAATAAATAAAGCACCACTACTGTCGTTAAGCCAAGCAGAAAATGTTCCATGCCGTAATCGGGAATAGTTTGAATAAAAGGAATTTCTTCATGCACAAATTTGAATGCAGGTTCTAAGAAGTGTTCTAACCAAAGACTTCCGCCCAAGCTACGAGGAATATTGAGATAGCCAGTCACAATAGAACCAATGGCTAAAATAATTAAAGGCAATCCCATTTGCCAGGGAGATTCCTTCGTTTCTTCAATGAGTTCTGAATTATTTTTTCGAAGAAATACCATCGTTAGCGCTCGAAACATATAAAAAGCGGTAAGGCCGGCCGTAATTAAACCCACTGCCCAAAATAAAAAGTGACCGTTAGGACTCAAAAAAGACTGAGCTAAAATTTCATCTTTAGAGAAAAAGCCTGCTGTTCCTGGAAAACCCGAAAGAGCCAGCGCTCCAATTAAAAATGTAACAAATGTAACCGGCATTTTTTTATAAAGTCCGCCCATTTTGCGCATGTCTTGTTCGTGATGCAGAGCATAAATGACCGAACCGGCTCCCAAAAATAAAACTGCTTTAAAAAAGGCATGTGTTAATAAATGAAAAAATGCCGCTGAATAAGCCCCCACGCCACAAGCCAGAGCCATGTAACCCAGTTGTGAAACTGTCGAATAAGCTAAAACCTTTTTCAAATCGTATTGCACCAAAGCCAGCATCGCAGCTCCCAAAGCCGTGATACAACCAATAATAGAAATGATTGTTAAAACAAAAGGCGCTAATTGAAAAATAACACTTGCTCGAATCATTAAAAAGATTCCAGCCGTCACCATCGTGGCCGCGTGAATCAGCGCTGACACAGGCGTGGGACCCTCCATCGCATCAGGCAACCAAACATGCAGCGGAAATTGAGACGACTTTCCGACAACGGCTAAAAACATCAGCGCTGCCAATGTGGTCATAAGCCAGTCGCCTGATAAGAAATTATTTTTAATGCCGCCAAAAACAGTTGCGAAGTCGAGAGAATTAAATTGAATAGCAACTAAAGCGATCGCCACTATTAAACCTAAATCCCCAATGCGATTAACCACAAAAGCTTTTTTCGCAGCGCCCGCTGCTGAAGGTTTTTTAAAATAATGTCCTATTAATAGGTAAGAACATAAACCCACGCCTTCCCACCCTAAAAACATTTGTAAAAAGTTAGGGGCAGTCACAAGCACCAGCATTGATAAAGTAAATAAACTTAAGAAAATAAAATATCTTTTTTGACCTTCTTCATGTTCCATATAAGAAAGTGAATAAAGATGAATTAAAAAACTAATCCCGGTGATCATTAAAACCATCAGAAGTGACAAAGGATCAATTAAATACCCTAAACTGATTTTAAATACTCCTGATTCGATCCAATTCCAAATATTTTGAGTGATGACTTGTTCGGCTGCAGGTAATTGAAAAAATAAATAAGTTAAATAGGCCGCGGTTCCAAACGCACCTAACATCATTAAAGTTGCTAATCTCGTAATTAATTTTGTTGGCCAAAAAGCATAGCCCAGCGCATTGAAGACAATGCCCGAGAGCGGTAAAAAATAAATAAGCAGTATTAATGACTCAGACATTTTTTATTCTTATCCTTCTATTTATTAACCTTTTAAGTGGTTATAAAAATTAATGTCCACTTTTTCGGTTTGTTTATACAAAAGAACAATTAGCGATAAACCCACAGCCACTTCAGCTGCAGCGATGGTCATGACAAATAAGAAGGCAATTTGGCCGGCCGGGTTATTCCAATACTGACCAAAGCTCACCAGCGTTAAATTAACAGCGCTAAGCATCATTTCGATCCCTGCCACCATTAAAATAATATTGCGTCGAATCAGCACGCCAAAAAGACCAATACAAAATAAAAGCGCTGAAACGATTAAATAATCATTAAGACCAATACTTAACATTATTTGGACTCCTCTTCGTTTTTAGCCAAGACCACTGTTCCAATCAAAGCCAAAAGCAGGACAAGCGAGATCATTTCAAAGGGCAACAGATAATCGCCTAAAAAAAGTTTAGCCAATTCAAATGCTTTATAAACCGGCAGTGCTTGCGGCGTTAGAGCCAGTTGGTTTTTTAAAATTAAAGCGATCAAATCAATGAAAAGACCAAACACCAATAAAGCAGCGGTGAGTTTAGGAAGCGTATTTATTTTTTCTAATTTTTCAGAATTTTGTTTAATGTTAATAACCATCACCACAAATAAAAACAAAATCACAATCGCGCCGGTATAAACAATAATTTGTGAAACGGCAATAAATTCGGCAGACAATAAAATATAAAGTCCCGCCAATGAAAAAAATGAAAACGCCAAATTTAAAACAGCATAAACAGGAGACGTCGACAAAACTGCCATCAAAGCCGGAGCGAGAGTTAAAAAAGAAAATAAATAAAAATATAATTTTTCCATAATTACCTGCGATATCTAATGGCACTGCCCTCTTTGTCTAACAATTTTTCTTTGTCATAAATAAAGTCGGCTCGATTATCGGCAACGACTGTGTATTGTTGATCAAGAAAAATCGCTGCCTTGGGACAAGCTTCTTCACACAATCCGCAAAAAATACAGCGCAGCATGTCGATTTCATATTTTTTGGCATAGCGTTCTTCAGGATATTCACTGCGTTTATTTTCGGGAACCGGAGCTGATTCAATCGTAATGCAGTGACTGGGACAAACCAGTTCACACAAATGGCAAGCCGTACAACGTTCTTGGCCTTTTTCATTACGTTTTAAAACGTGTCGGCCGCGAAAACGTTCTGCGATATAAGGTTTTTCTTCTGGATAAGAAACAGTGATTGGTTTTTTAAAAAAGTTTCTTAGAGTAATTTTAAAACCCACTAAAAGGGCCGGCACATAAGTTTTTTCCATTAAAGTCAGCGGCTTAATTAAAAGTTTTCTGACTAGAAATTTTTTATCAACGGCTTTTTCGATGTAGCGCATTATTTGGCCCCCATCAAAATAAAAAAGGCAGTGCCTAGTAAATTAATAACCGCAGCCGGAATTAAAAATTTCCAACCAATATTCATCAGCTGATCATAGCGAAAACGTGGCAATGTCCAGCGAATCCACATAAATAAAAATACCAATAAAAAAGTTTTAACAGCCAAAACTCCAAAGTAAATTGCGTCCATGATCAAGCTTGGAAAATGAAGTTGATTCAAAAACGGAAAATTCCAACCGCCAAAAAATAAGGTCGCAATAATGAGAGACGCCAAAATCATGTGGCCAAACTCACCCATCTGAAACAAACCAAATTTCATACTGGAATACTCTGTGTGATAACCCACAATCTCGGCTTCTGCTTCAGGTAAATCAAAAGGCACACGACCCGCTTCAGCAAGTGAGGCAATTAAAAAAAGTAAAAAACCAAAAGGCTGAGCCAAAATCAGCCAGCCATTCACACTTTGAAACTCTACAATTTCTTTTAAACTAAAAGTTCCGGTCACCATCAGCAGGCCTACGGCAGCGAGACCCATCGGAATTTCATAACTAATTAATTGAGCAGAGGCACGCATCGCGCCGCGCATAGAGTATTTATTATTCGAAGACCACCCGCCCACAATCACTCCATAGACACCCAGTGAAGTCAGTGCGAATAAATATAAAAGCCCGATATTAAGATCTGTAATTTGAAAGTTTGGCCCTAAAGGAATCACAGCCAGTAAACAAAAAGCCGGCACAACGACGAGCAGCGGCGCCAGGGTAAATAAAAATTTATAAGGCGTGTCGGGAGTAAATTCTTCTTTGAAAAACAATTTAATCCCGTCTGCTAGTGGCTGAAGCAAGCCAAACGGGCCGGCCCGGTTAGGGCCTTTGCGGCGCTGAAACCCGGCACTGATTTTGCGTTCTGCAAAAGTGGTATAAGCAATCGCAGTTAAAAACATAAAGACAATGACTAAGATTTTTAAAATTAAAAAAAATAAATTCGAAATGAGCTCAAGCATAAACTTTTTCAATCTCCCAATTTTTTAAATCGGTTTTGTCATAACGGCAAACATCACAAATATAATTTTGAACCACGTAATTTTTCATGCGGGCGGTCACACGGCGAATTTTATTTTTTTCATCAAGCGATAAAGTCACTTCACCGCAACAGTTGCCGCATTTGCGTTTCGCATCGACATAACGCAGCTTCCATGAACGGTCAGAACAAAAATACTGCTTATCAACCAGCGCTCCCACTGGACACAAATCAGCTAAGTTTCCAATCGTTTTGCCTTCTACTTTTTGTTCAAAGTAAGGACCCATTTCAGTGGCGGCTCCGCGCTCTAAAATGGCCCAGTTATCTACTTTCTCTACATCCTGCATATACAAGTCACAGCGGCGGCAATAAATACAACGATCCATGTCGCGCCAAATTTTATCGCCGATATCAATCATGTCGTAAACGCGTTTCTTGCCGCGAAAACTGGTTGCCGAAGGACCGTACTCCATCACACGATCTTGCAACTCACACTCTCCGGCTTTGTCACAAACCGGACAATCCAGCGGATGATTCACCAAAATCATTTCTAAAACTGTTTTGCGAGTTTCTTTAATTTCTTCATTGTGTGTGATCACTTCTAAACCAGGAGTCGCCGGTGTATTACAAGACGGCGCTAATTTTTTTTGGCCTTTAATTGAGACAAGGCACATACGGCAATTGGCCGTCACTTTTAAACCGGGGTAATAACAAAAAGAAGGGATATCTGTCCCTGATTTACGAATGACATCTATCAGACGTGCGCCTTTTTCACATTGCACATCTTTATCGTTAATTTTGATGGTAATTAATTCTTGTGTCATTTTTATCCTGCTAGTTGGCTTTCACCAGATTTTTTTTGTGCACGTAGTCTAAAAATTCTCCTTTAAACTTACGCACCATGCTGCGCACCGGCCACACAAACGCTTCACCAAATGCGCAAATGGTTTTACCTTCAATGTTAGGGAACAAACGTTCTAAAGTTGGTAAGTCATCTTCACGGCCTTCGCCTTTTAAAACGCGGGAAATAATTTCATCCATCCACTCGGTGCCTTCGCGGCAAGGCGTACATTGTCCGCAAGATTCATGATGATAAAAATGAATTAAACGTTCCGCAACTTTTACAATAGATATTTCTTCACTGATGACAATAATTCCAGCAGAACCCAGCATCGAACCGGCCGCCATGACTGAATCAAAATCCATTTTAATATCAATTTCATCAGCAGTGAGAATTGGGCTAGAAGATCCGCCAGGGAAAACCGCTTTTAGTTTTTTATCGCCCAAAATTCCACCCGCGTGATCATAAATAAGTTCACGCAAAGTAATTCCGAGCGGCAATTCATAAACACCCGGTTTTTTCACATGACCTGAAATACAAAAAAGTTTTGGACCAGGAGATTTTTCGGGGCCAAAACTTTTAAACCATTCGATGCCGCGATCATAGATATGAACCAGACACGCTAATGTTTCAACGTTATTTACAACCGTTGGCCCGCTATAAAGACCCGCAATCGCTGGGAAAGGCGGTTTGTTACGCGGTTCGCCTCGCTTGCCTTCGATCGAATTTAAAAGAGCCGATTCTTCACCGCAAATATAGGCTCCAGCTCCGCGATGAATATAAACGTCTAAATGAAAACCACTGCCCAAAACATTTTTACCAAACACTTTATTTTTATAAGCTTCATCGATCGCTTTTTGCAAAATTTGGGCTTCACGAAAATATTCGCCGCGAATATAGATGTAACAAGTATTTGAACCAATCGCGTAAGCAGCAATGACAATGCCTTCCAATAATTGGTGGGGATCTTTACTTAAAATCACACGATCTTTAAATGTTCCGGGCTCCGATTCATCCGCGTTACAGCATAAATACTTTGGTTTTTCGCTGGTGGCGGGCACAAAACTCCATTTTTGACCGGTAAAAAATCCAGCCCCCCCGCGTCCGCGCAAATTACTTTGTTTTACAAAATCAATGACTTCAGATGGTTTTTGTTTCAATGCTTTTTTTGCAGCACTGTAACCCCCATGTTTAATATAAAAATCGTACCTATGAGAATTGTTTTCTTCAACGTACTTGAGTAAAACTTTTTCCATAATAATTACTTTCTAGCTCCCGCTTTAACCGCCACTTCGAGTTCGGCTTTTTTAAAAAATTCTTCTAACTTTTTAACATCCATATTTTCATAATAGTCTTCATTAATTTGAATGACTGGCGCCGTGCCGCAAGAACCCAGACATTCCACTTCAGTCACGGTAAATAAACCATTTTTAGAAGTTTCGCCGTTTGAAATTTGATATTTGTTGCGAAT
>CAYMKA010000061.1:0-9785 GCA_964390935.1 uncultured bacterium | reverse complement strand
GTCAGAAATAATTCCAAAAACAGGAAGGGCAACAACATAAACTGCAGGATGAGCGTAGAACCAAAATAAATGCTGGTACAGAATCGGATTCCCGCCGCCAACAGGATTAAAAAAACTCGTTCCTAAATAGCGGTCAAAAAACAATAAGGTCACTGCTGCTGCTAAAACTGGAACGCCGACTAATTGAGTGAGCGAGGCCGCAAAAATTCCCCAGGTCGTTAAATTCATACGCATCCAGGTCATCCCGGGAGCCCGCAAGGTGACAACAGTGGTTACAATGTTAACAGCGCCAGCGATACTGGAAATTCCCAGCAGGTGAACGCCAAAAATATAGATCGCGGTATTGACGTTGCCAGTCAAAGAAAAAGGCGGATACGCGGTCCAGCCGAAATCAATTTTATGTGGTGTTAAAAGACCAATAATTAAAATAATTCCTGAGGCTAAATACATCCAATAACTAAATGCATTTAAACGAGGAAATGCCATATCGCGGGCACCGATTAAAATTGGAATCAAATAATTGCCGAAAAACCCCAACAGGACAGGAATCATCCAAAATAAAACCATGACAGTGCCATGAACAGTGAAGGCGATGTTATAACTTTCAGCATCTAAAAATTCTTTACCGGGTGAGAGGAGTTCGGTTTTCATAAAGAATGCCAAGGTTAGTCCCACTACAAAGAAAGTCAGTGCTGTGAATAAATAATAAAGCCCAATTTTTTTATGATCGGTAGTAAAGATCCACGATTTCCAGGCCGCGACCTTCGTTTTTGTTTTTGAACTCATGACGTACTCCTCTACTGAAGCGTTTTTAAATAAGCAATTAATGCTTCTATCTGATCAGGCGGAACATTTAAATTAGGCATTGCGGGAGGATATCCCTGCTGTACTTTGGCAGTGGGATTTTGAATTGATTCACGAACATATGCTTCATTAGATTCGATCGACTGACCTGAAGTTAATGTAATTTTTCGGCCAATGACTCCTTTTAAAGAAGGCCCTACCAAGCGAGAACCGTCTTTGGAGTGACAGGTGATACAAGTCAAACTTGAAAAAAGTTTTTCACCATATTTTACGGGAGAGGCAGAAGCAATCAATGCTTCTTGTTTTTTATTAACCAGCCAAGTATCAAACTCGGGGGCAGCGTGGGTGTAAATTTTTGCTCGCATCAAAGAGTGTCCTGGCCCGCACAATTCTGAACAAAATACATTGAGCTCTTCCGGCTTTTCAGAAATAAACCATAAGTAGCTGGTTCGTCCAGGGACCATATCTTCTTTGACACGCATTTGCGGCACCGCAAAGTTATGGATGACATCACGGCTGGTTAAAAGAATTTTTACTCCGCCCACCGGAACATGTAATTCGTTAATAGTTTCAACACCATTAGGGTAGATAAAACGAAAACCAAATTGAAAAGCCTCTGCTTTTACTTCATAGGCATTTTGAGGTTCTGATAAACGAAAATCTTTAAAAACAGAGTAAGAATGCAAGCCTAAGTAAATCACAATAAGGGTAGGAATCACTAACCAGACGATTTCTAAAAGATGATGGCCTTCAATGTCGGCTCCTTCATCATTTTTATTTTTGCGTTTGTATTTAATTAAAAAGTAGACCATTGGAATAGTGACGATCAGCCAGATCACCAGCGAAATCCAAAACCATTCCATGAAAATAATATTCCAACGAGCGGGCAAACTGAGATTTTCCATATTTATTTCCTACCTCTATCCTCGACGCTTTTTATACACCAAGATTAAAATTCCGGTAAGTACGAAAAAGAAAAAACCAATCCCGCCGGCGACTTTAGAAATATCAACACGATATCTTCCTGATAAGTGATCGTACTTTAAACACGACTGCAATGCTGAATTGATCCAAGAGTAAGAAGAAACTTTTTCATTTGCAGCGTCGCGGATCGCCATTTCAATATCAGAAGCAATGGGATACAAACCAAACAGATAACGCGAAATTTTGCCCTTGGGAGTAATCACCACGTAGACATTAGGGTGATAAAAAGTCTGTTCTGCGTCGGACCAAATAAATTTAAAACCCGTTGCTTCAGTTAGTTTTTTTATTTGATCGGCCTGAGCAAGGGTGAAATGCCACTCGGCGTAAGATTTGGGATATTTATTTTTTAATTCCTTGCCGATTTTTTCATGAAAAATTTTAAGGTCTGCTAAAGTTTCTTTTTCATCGAATCCAACAGAAAGAACATTAAAATCTTTTCCTAACTCATATTTCTTTACTTCCTGTAAAGCCTCAGCGAGTCCTAAAGCGACAAAGTGGCAAGTATGCGGACAACGGTAAAATACAAAATTTAAAATGAGCGGTTTGCCTTTTAATTGATCGACTGTAATCGTTTTGCCGGTGGAATCTTTTAAAACAGCATTTGGCAGCGTTTTACCCATGTATTGGCCAATTTTGATTTCATATTGTTTAGGGTCGATAGCCGCATTGGCGGTGGGTAGGTGCAATCCGAGGATGACACCTACCGCCGCAATTAATAATAAATTTTTTATTTTCAATTTTTAGTTAATTAAAATAGGAGCGATGTAAATCATGCTAAGGACAAATACCCAGACAATATCTACAAAATGCCAGTAGTAACCCAAAATTCTGACTGTATCTTTATTTAAAGAAGATAATTTTCTGGTCAGCGCTAAAAAAAGAGTTAATAGAAGCAAAATCAAGCCAACAATCACGTGAGATCCGTGAAAACCAGTAATAGTATAGAAGAACGTTCCATACGAATTGGTTGTCAGCATGAAATTTTCATGGCTGATCAGTTCAGACCATTCGCGAGCTTGTCCGCCCAAGAAGAGGGCACCTAGTCCAATCGTTAAGATTAACCATCCTAAAAACTTCTTTTCATCTTTTTGATCAAGAGCATGTTCGGCCTGCTGCATAGTGTAGCTGGAACTAAACAGCACAATACTTAAGAAAAATGCCAAAGTGAGCGGAGGAATACCTTCGGGCGTGCCAACAGGAGGCATTTGACCTAGGCTGACCCAGGCATAAATGAAACTGCTAAATAATCCGCCGAACAGGGCAATTTCAGAAATAATAAAAATAACCATAGCGACTTTGGTTGAAATGAGATCTAAAGTTTTTCCAAAAACTTCTTTCACCCATCCAAAAATACAAACCACTATCCCGAGGACAGAAAATATTCCCAGTGCACGGCCAAAGTTTCCAAAGTTCCAGGCAAATCCAAACAGAAAAGAAAGTGCCGTTAATAATATAAAGAGACTGGTGACCAGTGGCCAAATACTTAATTCTTCAATGTGATGATGTGCTGTTTTAGACATATTGTTTCCTCCGGAACGTCAAAGCTAGCATGATCTTTAGAGACATAAAAGATCAGAACCCATTCGAAAATTTTTGATGTGATTCATATCATATTCGTCTTTTGATCTCGAGCCTTGTCAAAGTAAATCGTGATCGTTAATATCCAAGTTCGCATGCTGCTGCAAGAAATAAAATCGAAAAGAAAATATTTCTGGTTTATTTTTGTGTGTTTAATTGTGACAGTTCTTTTTTCGGCAGCTCAAAATTTATCGAGTCAAAATAATAGCGCTCCTCAAAAATTAGTTTCAGGATTTGATGTTCATCAATTCACCACTCTGCCTACCGGGAACTTGCCGCTGCTTTCTGCTCAAGATGCCGGCGATCCCTTGTTTTTAAACTATCTCAGTTTTTTACTAGCTCTTTTAGGGCTGTTGGGAATTGCCTGGGCCCTTTCGTTTTTAACAAAGCTCCCTATAAAAAACACTTTAATCACCATAGCCATTATTGCTGCCATTGGCTGGGGAATAAATTTTTTGTATCACCTGGGCTATCAAAAAGGGTATATGCCGAAGCAACCCATTGCTTTCTCTCATAAAATTCATGCAGGTAAATTAAAAATGTCTTGTTTTTATTGTCATGCCGACGTTGAACGTTCTCCCCATGCTGGTGTGCCGTCAGTGTCAACCTGTATGAATTGTCATAGTCAGGTTGCTGTTGACCGTCCTGAAATTAAAAAACTACAAAAAGCTTATGAAACCCAAACTCCTGTTGAATGGATTAAAGTGACTAACTTGCCCGATTATGTGCAATTTAATCACAGCATTCACATTGCTAAGGGCGTTTCTTGTATTAACTGCCATGGAGACATTGCGAAGATGAAACAAGTTTACCAGGCGAAAGATATGTCGATGGGCATGTGCATTCATTGTCATCGTGACCCAGCGGCTAAGGCGATTCCTAAAGATACTATTCATCAAAAAGCAGATATTAATTGCACAACCTGTCATAGATAAGTGGACAGTATTAAGTAGAGAGTAGAGAAATAATTATGGAAAAAATATATTGGAAGTCACTGAGCGAAAAAAGACAGATCGTTAGCAAAATCAGAAAAAACGATACTTCAGATAAAGTAGGTCCGGCTGATATTGATTTCTCTGTTAAGCATTTAAAGCTTTCACGACGCACTTTCTTAAAAGCACTCGGAGCGACCTTTGCGATGGCTTTTACGACAGCTTGTGCTAGAGCTCCTATTCGCAAAGTGGTTCCTTATTTGGTGAAACCTGAAGGGGTTGTGCCGGGCAAATCAACTTTTTTTGCTTCTACATGTAAAAGCTGCTCAGCTCAGTGTGGCGTTGTTGTGAAAAGCCGAGATGGTCGTCCTATCAAGATAGAAGGAAACCCCGATCACGTACAGTCTTTAGGCGGATTATGTGCCGTTGGACAAGCTTCTATATTTAATCTCTATGACTCTAATCGTGCTAAAGAGCCGTTAGCTTTTGGTAAAAAATTAAGCATCAGCGATTTTGATGAGCAAATTAAAGTGGCTTTAGAAAAAGTGAAACAAAATGGCAAGCCTGTTTATGTTGTAACTACGACTGAATCAAGTCCTTCGTTAAAAGCAGCTTTAAATGAATTTTCAAATACTTATGGGGCGAAGGTGGTTATTTATGATGCCCTTTCTGCCGATGCCATCTTGGACGCTCATGCCAGCACACATGGTTTAAGAGTTCTTCCGCAATATCATTATGATCGAGCAGAAGTGATTGTCAGTTTTGGCGCTGATTTTTTAGGCACTTGGATTTCTCCTGTCAGCAACACTAAAAAATATGTTCAGAATCGTAAATTAGAAAATAAACGAACAATGTCAAAGCACTATCAAGTGGAATCACTTTTATCGCTGACGGGAAGTAATGCGGATGAACGTTATGCAGTAGCGCCTAAAGATCAAAAAGAAGTTTTGATGGCACTTATTAAACGGGTAGGCGAAAAATTAGGGGTCGAAACAAACATCGGAAACGTAAACGTAAGCTCGGATATGAATCCGCGCATTCAAAAGATGTCTGATGATTTGATCGCTGCTCGGGGATCTTCACTGGTGCTTTCAGGTGATAATGATTTCTCGACCCAAGTAGCAGTTAATTATTTAAATCACCTTTTGGGAAATTACGGGACAACGGTTGATTTAAATCATTACTCATTACAAAAACAAGGTTCCCATGCGGCATTAAATGAAGTTTTAACAGCGTTAAAGTCAAACCAAGTCGGCGCTATTTTGTTTTTAAATGCAAATCCGGTTTATAACCACAGCGAAGAGTGGGCAAAGGCGATTAGCAAAGCAGAAGTCTCTATTTCAATTTCTGATCGTTTGGATGAAACAGCAATCTACTGCCAATATAATGCGCCAGTTAGTCACGCTCTTGAATCTTGGGGTGATGCGCAGCCGACCTTAGGCGTTTATTCATTAGTGCAACCGCTTATCCGTCCTTTATTTAACAGCCGTTCTGCAATCGAAACATTAATTGCTTTTACTGGCCGAAAAGTGGACGGTTACGATTACGTTCGAAATGTTTGGCAGAATCAAATTTTTGCACGTCAAAATCGTTACGCCACTTTTGATGGTTTGTGGAAAAACAGTTTAAAAACCGGCGTGCTCTCTATAGGAATTGGCAGCGGCGCACCTGGTTTTAACGGCAACGCTTTTGGTCGTTCTATTAATAATTTAAAAGCGGCATTAAAAGTAGAAAATTCTTTAGAGCTCGTGCTTTATCCTAAAATTGCAATCCGCGAAGGTGCTTATGCCAACAATGCTTGGCTACATGAATTGCCTGATCCAATTACAAAAGCCGTTTGGGGAAATTATGTCAGCGTCTCTCAAAAAACTGCCCGCAAGTTTAAATTAAAGCAAAATAAAATAGTGAAATTAACGGCTGATGATGTGACTGTTGAGTTGCCCGTTTTAATTCAGCCTGGCCAGTCAGAGAACACACTGGGAGTGGCTTATGGATATGGCCGAAAATATGTAGGAAAAATAGGCAGTCATTTGGGTGAAAATGTTTTCCCATTCTTAAATACGGATTTAAATAATTTAAAAATAAGAAGAACTTCTCGAACCAAAAAAATTGCCCAAACTCAAACTCATCATTCAATGGAAGGCCGAGCGATTGTTAAAGAAACAGTGCTTTCTGCATTTTTAAAAAATCCTCGTTCCGGCAACGAAGAAAAATATGATCTGAGTTCGATGTACAAACCCCATACTTATAAAACTTATCGCTGGGCCATGGCGATTGATTTAAATTCATGTACAGGATGTTCAGCCTGCGTGGTGGCCTGTCAGGTGGAAAATAATATTCCGACAGTTGGTAAAACCGAAGTGGCCCGCCGTCGTGAAATGCACTGGCTGCGTTTAGATCGTTATTACTCAGAAGATCAAGAAGGCAATGTTCAAACCGTTCATCAGCCGATGATGTGTCAGCATTGTGAAAGTGCTTCTTGTGAAAATGTTTGCCCGGTTCTGGCGACACTTCATAACGACGAAGGTTTAAATACTCAAGTTTATAACCGCTGTGTAGGAACACGCTATTGCGCAAATAACTGTCCTTATAAGGTGCGTCGTTTTAATTGGTTCAGTTATCCTCACAAAGACATGGTTTTAAATTTAGCGCTTAACCCAGAGGTGACAGTCAGAACCCGCGGCATCATGGAAAAGTGCTCAATGTGTATACAGCGTATCGAAAACAAAAAGATCGAAGTCAAAATTGCAAATCGCCGTATTATTGACGGCGAAATCAAAACAGCCTGTCAGGAATCTTGTCCGGCTGATGCGATTTTCTTTGGCGATATCAACGATCCCAAAACTCGTATTTCTAAAGTGCGTTTAAATCCACGACGCTATCAGGTTTTAGAAGAAATTAAAAATATGCCCGTAGTGAGTTATTTAACAAAAGTTCGCAATTTGGAAGAAACTGTTTCAAATAAAAAAGAACATACTCAGGAGCCGGCACACCATGGCTAATCAAAATGAAATAATGGAAGACTTAAGGCCAACGCTGGTTCAAGGCAATCCCTCTTACGGAAAAATTACCAGTGATATCATGAGCCCGCTTGAAGGCAAGCCCACCAAAATTTGGTGGCAGCTGCTGGCGATCTCTGCGACAGTTTTAGCTTTTGGTGCATTGTGTTTGTGTTGGGAAGTGGCCCGCGGCGTGGGGACATGGGGAGAAAATAAAACCGTTGGTTGGGCTTTTGATATTACCAACATGGTCTTTTGGATTGGTATTGGTCATGCAGGTACTTTAATTTCGGCCATCTTACTTCTGTTCCGTCAAAAATGGCGTATGTCTATTAATCGTGCTGCAGAGGCGATGACCATTTTTGCAGTAATCTGTGCCATTATCTTCCCAATTTTTCATACCGGCCGGCCTTGGATTGCGATTGTATGGTTATTTCCTTTGCCAAACTTAAGAGGACCGCTGTGGGTGAACTTTAACAGCCCTCTGATGTGGGACGTATTTGCGATCTCTACTTACTTCACTGTTTCTTGTGTGTTCTGGTACATTGGTTTAATCCCAGATTTAGCCACTGTGCGTGATCGTGCAAAAAATAAAATTGCCAAATTTATTTATGGTGTTCTCAGTTGGGGCTGGAATGGTTCTGCTAAAACCTGGGCACGCTATGAAATTTTATGTTTACTGTTAGCGGGATTATCAACTCCTCTGGTTTTATCGGTGCACTCGGTCGTGAGTTTTGACTTCGCGACATCGGTGATGCCAGGCTGGCACACCACCATTTTCCGCCGTACTTTGTGGCAGGCGCGATTTTTTCAGGTTTTGCGATGGTGATGACACTGCTTCTTTTAACTCGTCCTGCTCTAAAGCTTGAAAAATATATTACCCAAGTTCATTTAGAAGCCATGATGAAAGTGATTTTAGCGACTGGCATGATGGTTGGACTTGCCTACGCCACAGAGTTTTTTATTGCTTGGTACAGCGCCAGTCCCTGGGAAATGTTTATTTTTATTAACCGTGCTTTTGGTCCGTATTGGTGGAGTTATTGGACCATGGTTTCTTGCAACGTTATTTTTCCTCAATTGTTTTGGTTTAAGAAAATTCGTCAGAATTTAACTATCGTTTTTATTCTGACCATTATCGTTAATATCGGCATGTGGTTTGAACGCTTTGTCATTATTGTCACCTCATTGCACCGTGATTTTCTGCCTTCAAGCTGGGCGATGTATAAACCGACTATTATTGAAGTGGGAATTTTGATGGGAACCTTTGGACTGTTTTTTACTTTATATTTATTGTTTGTAAAGTTTTTCCCGGTAATTGCTACAGCTGAAATTAAAAGTATTGCTAAGAGCGAGGGGCACTGATGTTACTAGGCGTATTTAAAGACACAAAATCAATTATTCATGCCGTTGAAAAATTGCGTGAAGCGGGGCAGCCTATTCATGATGCTTACACTCCTTTTGCCGTTCATGGTTTAGATGAAGCAATGGGTCTTAAACGTTCTCGCCTGACTTTTGTGGCCCTGGCCGCCGGGCTCACTGGTGCGACCTGTGCTTTTTCTTTGCAGTTTTACACCATGGTCATTGACTGGCCGGTCATTATTGGTGCTAAACCTCACTTTGCCTTACCTTCATTTATCCCGCCTACTTTTGAATGGACCATTTTATTTTCTGCACTCATCACAACAGGAGCTTTTTTGTATCGCAGTCGTTTAATGCCTGTTCCTCAAAAGTTGCCGTTAGAAGATTTAGGAGTGACGGATGATCAGTTTGTAGTGGCTGTAGACTCAAGCCAAAAAGGTTTTAATGCCGCGATCACTAAAGAAATATTTAAAAAATTTCATGCGACTCAGGTGATTGAAAGAAAAATATGAACAGAAATATAAATAAGCATATGAAAAAACTTTTTTTAATTTTATTTTTGGGTTTAGCGCTTAGCGGCTGTACGGACTACCGTTTTAGTAAACCTAACTGGGAATATGTGCCGCATATGCGCACTCAGCCTAATTACAAATATTATGAACCCCATGAAATATTTGCTTTAAAAACAACAGGTCAGCTGCCTATTCCTGGAACCATTGCCCGCGACTATGTAGAAGAAATAGTTGCTTTTAATCCATTGCCTCGTACCCAAGCTAATTTAGAGCGCGGCAAGTGGATTTTTGAAAATAATTGTATGGTTTGTCATGGTGCAAAAGGCAAGGGCGATGGACCTGTCGTTCCTCGTTTTGCAGCTCCGCCAGATTTGACTGCAGCCAACGCCCGCAATTTAACGGATGCTCAAATTTACGATTTAATTACTCATGGCCGTGGCCGTATGGGGGCTTATGGCGGACACGTTTTACGGGAAGACCGCTAGAAAGTGATTCAATACATTAGATCAGCTTTACAGAATCAGTAGAGGAAAATATTTATGGCAAAAATAAACGGTGCTAATCAAAATTTAAAAATAAATCCTTTATTGGCTTTGGGTTTGTCGGCGGTGTCTGTA
>CAYMKA010000060.1:0-9833 GCA_964390935.1 uncultured bacterium | reverse complement strand
TGAGCACACTAGAGCAAACAGCAGCACAGCTCGTTTCTGCTGAAAACAAAGCGCAACAACAAGTTAATAGTCTTGCCCGACAATAAACTTTAAGCGTTCAACGATGAGGTTCCGGACGCCGAGCGGAGTCGAGGTGCCGGGACCTCCGTTTTTTATTAATTAACGGGCAAGTTTTGGGTCAGAAATCACGATAGATAGAAGGACATATGAATACAGATACTACCGATGCGCTTAGAAATTTTACTCGAGACATGAAGGGTCTAACAGAAGGTTATTCGAATGCTTTAAAATCTAAAGAGCCTTCGAATAAACTGTCTTTTGGATATGCTGCACAAGTGCCCTCTGATGTAGATAAAATCAGTAAGATTATAAATAAGAACGAATTCAATCACATTGTTTAAAAGGAGTCTGTTATGGCTGAACAACAAGTAAAAAATTTAGATGTCTATGCGCTGATTTTAAATGCGAAAGACAAAATGCCCCGCATCGCAGCAGACCCGCGAGCTTTTGCCCGTAAAGTTCAAAATGAATTGGAATCAATTACCGCAGCACTGGCTTCAGATCAAAATATTGTGGTCATTGATGGTAAAAAAATTGATAAGACATCGGCTTCAGGACAACTGGTCATTAACGATAAGTTATCTCAAATTGAAGCGTTGAATAATCAAAACTTCAATTTAATTTCAGTGATTCGAAAAACTGAAGATTCGTTGCGCCAAATTATTTAATAGTTATTTAAAGATTAGAGGAGTCAGACATGATTGGTTTTGAGGAAAACTATTGGCACATTCCAAAACCACAAAAACCTCTTAAGTTAGAGCGTCCTGATCGCGGTTTTTTTCAGCACACCGGAGAAACACAAAACGACTTAGAGTGGACCGCTCGTCAGCAGCAATTTTTATTAGAAATGACCAAGTTTTTACCTGAATCTGAAAATCAAGTGATCAGTAATTATTCAACCACGCAAGACATTAAAGATGATTTTGATTTCTTTGCATCGGCTACTCAGTATGATCATTTTCAAGATGAGACCATGAAACATTCCACAGCGGTTGCCCAGCTGCCGGATCTTCGCGCCAAATTAAGTTTAGAGACAATTTCTCGAGCAGGATTATCAGGAAGTATTTTTAAAAGAATTAATGATCGTTTTGATTCGACAAATAAAAATTTTAATGAATTGATTAAAGATTATGCTGCAAACCCAGACACCTTAACCAAAGAAGATTCGTTTTTATTATTGGGCGCAATGTTAGAAAGCCGTACTAGACTTTATGCCGGCATGAAAGATTTGTTTGGAGACCCTAACGAAACCGATGACAAAAAACGCATTCAATCCATGAAGAGCTGGCTGGAAAGCCCTACTTTAGATAAAGACACTAAGCGTCTATTTTTTGTTTATCTCACTGAATTTCAAAATGTTTACAACAGGCTTTCGACTTTAATTAACCCTGCTTTATCCGAAATGCCAGACTCGACTGAAAAATCTCAGATGACAGATTTTAGAAGTTCTTTAATGAGTAAGTTAGATGCTTATCAGACTGATTTGCAAAATTGTATTGCCGGAGCGGGCAATTTGCCGATGTCTCAAGCCGATGCTCAAGCAGAGCTGGATACTTTAACGAATATTAAAAAAGAATGGGAATCTCCGACATTAGATGGCACGGGCTGGACCACTCAAAAAGGAAACAGGCTTCTTTCAAATGATCTGACTAAACCTTTAGTGAGTGTGAACGATACGATTCAGAGCTTGACTCCCAGTGAACTAAAAGGAAACTCTGGCGCGATTCAAGAAATGGTGGATGCCAATAACCAAAGAATCACCGGAAAAGCTCATGATCATATGTGGTCGGTTTATGCAGCAGGCGAAATGCGCAAATCTTTTGATCGTGTAGTGACAGACTCTGTCAGAGTCGGGGCTGTGAACCGCGATCAATACAACGAATATGTCAAAAAGATGGAAGATTATGAGGATAAAATTGCTGAAGAAAAAGAAATTGAATTTCAAGAAAAAAAGTTAGATAAGAAAAAAGAAGTAGAACGTTTAGCAGAATCCAAAAAACTAGAAAGCAAGGCTATTAATACAGCGCAAAAACGCAATAAAGAACTAATGCAGTTAACCCAAAAGAAGCAACAAGAAGACCGTGCTGAGCAAAAAAAATTAGCAGCCAAGAGTTATCAAAGTCTTAAAGCTTTAGACAAACAGTTTTCAGTTCAAAATCAAATCGCTCAAAACAATCAAAGAGCTAGAAATAATAGTAAAAACCAACGTAAGGCCAGAGAGGCGTAGTAGAAAGGGCATATTTTGCTTAATAAATGGGTAAAGGATCTATATGAGTTACGAACAACCATCGGGCATTCAGGGACATCAAAAGTCGCTCGCACAGCAGTCTAGCCGTGCCGAGCAGCTTCAAAATTCGTCTTACTATAAAGATTTACAGCAAAAACTAGCTCAACAGGCTCCCGCCAACGCCATGTGGTCTAAAGGCGTCGATGCGAAAGGGGCTACCACCTATTATATTAATGCCAGTCATTTAGCTGCCCAGACCGATTTTTCAACAATCAGTTCTCATGATCATGTGGTGAAAGCCCCCTTGTCAGCCCAAGTTCTAAAAGCGGGAATGAAAATTGATATCGAATCAAAAACTTCTCAGTTAGTAGATTCATTTATTAAAAATGTTATTCAATCAAAATCGCATAACTTGATTGTTTCAAAGCTGGCCGCCTTGAAGGCGTCAGCCATTGGTTTTTTACTCTCTATGTTTGGCATGAGCAGTGAAGACATTCGAAAGCTTAAAAAACAAGCTTTTGAAAAAGGCCGTAATGAAGTGAAGCAAATGTACACAGAAAACCAATATAACCTGGAGCTTTTGAATATTGTGGGCAATGCCAGCAACAAACAACATAAAGCACAAGTGAGAGTATTAGAAGAAATGACAAAACAACTCAGTTTGCAGGCAGTTAATTTGGGAATGGCCGATTACTTTACCGTAGAACGCAAGTTAGAAATACGCATAGATGTCTGTAAGGAGATTTTAAATAAGTTTAAGGAAGAGCAGATGAACTTGAAATACGAATTAGAGTATGTCGGATAGATACAAGATAGGGGTTTGAGGAGTCGATATATGAATAGTCAAACGAAAGATAATTTGCAAGATCAGTATATTAAGCTTGAACGAATCAGTGCTTATATTCGTAAAGCGGAGGCGCGAGTGAGCCAATTGCAAGATCAGTTGGAAAACGCGCAAGAACAAAGAGAAAAAGAACAAAGTAAATTACTGGGAGGAATAGGTGTCTCGACTTCTTCTTTAAGTAAGAAAATTTAAGTTTTATAAAGGAGGTTGGTTTTTATGGCAGGAGAATATCAACAAGCAGTCAGTTCAAAACAGTTTGCTGCACAACTGGCGACCAATAATCAAATTTCAGCTCAATCGAAGGCGCAAATGTCTCAAGTGTCACAAGCCATGGCTGAAAGTCGAAAGAATAATATTTCGTTTAAGAAATAGATGAGAATAAGATAAAGAGCAGATTATGCGCGCAGATAATGTAAATCAATTAAATCAGGTTAATCAGCAAAATGTTGATCAATCATCCACTCATCTGGCTTATAGCGATGCGCTTAAAAAAATCGAAGATCAAAATCAAAAAATTGAAAAAGATTTTAACTTAGTAAAGCGTTCGGTCGAATCTGCTCACAATGTCGGTAAAGATATTTTAGCCAGTGCGGCCAGTGGCATGGCAAAAACCACCGCTTTTCGTAAAGTCACTCCTGAAGATATCGAAGAATACCGCCGTCTTTCAAATAGCGGAGTCGTCGATGAAGATGATTCGCCTCTGAGCCTAATGGCTAAAAAAATTAAAGTTGATACCCGAGTGCAGTCTGAAATGACTCAAATTAATGTCAAAGGGGATGCGCAAACCAAAGCACAAATAGATCAGTATATTGCACTCTACGGTCAATATTTGCAGGGGCAATCGCCTCTGGTTAAAAAAGAATTAGAAAAATTAGAGCAGCAATTAAAAAGCCGTGGAGTCACTGAACAGCAGTTAATAGGCCTCAGGCAATCTTTAAGCGGTTCTGTGCGATCAGAAGTCGTTAGTCAAATTAGAGATGCTTTTAAAAAATTTATTATGTCTTCTGAAAATGTAGTGGAGTTAGCGGTGAACACCCGGGGCATGAACGATGTCTTGGATTCGATTTGGGGCAACGCCAAATTAGGTGGCGAAGATTTTGGAGGTTACAACACTAATTTGCAGGGAACAGTAGACCGGGTGGCAGAGGAAACTAAAAATGAATTAAAAACTTTTTTAATGGAGGCTTTAAAAGAAAAAATGACCCGCAAACTTGTTGCGAATGATGCTCAAAATCCAAATGAACAAAAATATATTCGTGAAGAGTTAAAAGATTTATTGGCATTAGCTAAAAAAATTGGTTTTGATGTCAGTGAATATGCTAAGCAATGGCAAAAAGATAAATTTCAAGAAGGATTATTTTTATTTTATCCCCCCAAGGCAGAATCATTATTGTCTGCTGAAACAAATATGGGGCAAGGCAAACAAAAAGATTCTGACGAGGTAGCGGCTGTAAGCGGTACAGAAGAAAATGAAGAACTGCTTATGAATCGTTTACGGGCACTGTATATGAGAAATGCGCTTAAAGGGGATGTGCGCACCAGTCTCAATACGATGTTTAAGATTCGTAAAACAAAAAATGGTCTCATTCGTTTAGGTATTTTTTCCAACGATTTAAATGATCAGGTGAAAAAAGAAGCTGAAAATATTGCCCGCATTAAAATGATTGAAATGCTTAAAGAAGGTCTGCAAGAACGAGCGACTCTTTTTAAACTCTCTGGACCCGCTTATGAACTCGTGGAATCAAAAATTATGGGAGTGATGAAAAATACTAAAAGACTGGGTGTGGAGTTATCTGAGGCCGAATTTAATATGCTAAAAGATAAAGCCAATTATGAAGTTTTTGAGGTGGCGAAAAGAGAGCTGCGTTTAACTGATTTGGCCCTTAAAGTGACTGGCGATGCTCGTCTTTCTCAGAAAAGAGATCATTTAGTGATGCTGTTAACCCGTCTGAAAGAAGAATCTCACTTAGATATAGACCTGGAAAGTGTTATTCCAGAGCTAGAAAGTTCGACTAAAACCAAGGCTTAAAACCTATACAAGAATAGAGTCATTTTCTTCGATAGATATTCATGGCCATGAGTGATGTTTCAAATGTTTTGGCAGGTGTAAGCCGCTCGAGTCTTTTGAAGGCCGTTAAAGCTCCAGAGCAAGCAGCGGTTTCTTTTAAAGATTTACTTAAACAATTAAATCAAAAACTAGGTATTCATTTAGAAACCCCGGCGCAATTGTTAGCCGTTAAATTTTTAGAACAGCGTTTTAACAAAAATACAGCCCTGCAAAATAAATACGGCAGTTTTGAAAATTTCTTAAAATCTGTCATTGATAGCGGTAAGCTCGACAAAATGGCATCTAGAATTGAAGAAAAGCTCAAAGGCACAAAGTCTCTCTCTCTTAATTTTGATCATCAAGAAATGCAGAGTTTGAGCGCAGAATTAGATCAAGAACTGGAAATTTCTGATAATGACACTTATCTTTCTCAAGACCAGTTTTTAGAACCTGCTTCTGACAACGACTTTAGAAACAGTGATTCATTACAAAAGCTTTTACTGGGTATTCGGGAAGATCAGAAGAAATTAATTGATCAAATTCATCAAAATCGCCTGGAACAAGATTTAGCAGAACAAAAATTAAGAGAAAAACGTTTGGCTAACTTAGAAGTTCAAAAGCATGAACTTGCTAAAGCAGAACTGGGAAAAGATCAGGATTTAGCCGCACTGCGTTCTAAAAAAATCACTAACCCCGTCGCTTTTTCAACCCAAAGGGATTTGATTATGGGTAGTTTCCAAAGCAAAAAACTTCAAGCAGGACTCATTACCGCTTAATCTTTTTGAATCGCTCCGGATGGGGATGCGATATCTTTCGTGAATTCAAGGCAACAGCACCGTTCCCTACGTCTGACACCGCTCACTCCCTCACTCATGCTGGGGCCGGTGGTGATTAATAAAAAAGAACAAACTGAATTTGAAAAATATCTAAAAGAGCAGGGAGAACTTTTCTCGCTCTTACAAAACAAAGTTTCAATTTATTTACTAAGGCAACGCCAGTCAGAAGAAAAAAACTGGAGACTTTTACTGCAAAAAGAAGAGCATTCGATTCGCTCGCTGATTCATTTTATGTTGGATAAAAAAATAGCCAGTTTTGAAGAAGTGGATAAAGCGCTAAGTCAAAACCAGCAAAAAATAAGAACGCTTTTGGGCAGCTTGATCCACTAATAGGCCGGTAATACGATACGGTTGTGACTAAAGATTTGATCTTAACCAGTTATGTTTATCCTGAGTTTGCGGGACTGACTTTGATTGATTATTTAACGAGACGCTTTACTTATGCCACCAGAGAAGAGTGGCTGGAACGACTGGGTTCTCAAAAAGTGTTGCTCAATCAAAAAATAGCGGCCGCCGATCAATTGGTGAACGCTAAAGATGAGTTGTCTTATGCTCCAGGAGAATTTATTGAACCACCAGTCAATAAAAATTATCAAATTTTATTTGAAGATGAGATGCTCTTCATTGTCGATAAACCCGCTCCTTTGCCAGTACACCCCATTCGAAAATATTATGAAAATTCTCTTCTCTCCTTACTGCAAAAAAAATATTCAAGCCAAGAATTTTATCCGGTGCACAGAATTGATTTAGAAACCAGCGGCATTGTTATTTTTGCAAAAAATAGTGAAACAGCTTCCGCTTTGGGGAAAATGTTTATCGCAGGAGCTGTTCAGAAAACTTACTTGGCACTGGTGTTTGGTCATTTTAGTGAAAATGAAAAGTTAATTGATTTACCAATCGCCAAAATTCCAAAAAGCAATACCTTTGAAGTGAATCAATCGGGCAAAGCTTCTCAAACTCGTGTCAAAAAGATATCTGCCAATGAAAAATACAGTTTATTAGAAGTAGAAACTCTCACCGGCCGGCCTCATCAAATTCGAGTCCATTTGCAGGCGATTGGTTTTCCGATCGTGGGGGATAAGCGTTATGGCTTACATCCGCAGGCACTCGATTATTTTATTAAAAATGGTTTTGATCACCAGATGAAAGAGTGGGTCGTGGCAGAAAGGCAATTGCTGCATGCCAACAGAATTGAATTGGTTCATCCCCTCACTCAAAAAAAATTAGAAATTAAATCTGAACTACCTGAAGATTTTAAGATTACTTTTTAAAAACTGGGATCATTCCAAAATTCGAAATCAGCATAGCGTTCGCCAGAGTCGCAGAAAATGGTGACGAGTAAGCAGGGAGTAGCGGGTAGTGAGCTTAATCTTTCTGCGATTTTTAAAGTGGCGGCTAAGTTGGCTCCCGCTGAAATTCCTACCCAGTGTCCTTCTTGTGATCTTATTTTTTTGGCCATGCTCATGGCTTCTTCGGTTGTCACCAGAATTCGTTCGCTTTTTAGAGAAGCGTCGTAAAAACCTTTGTGAGGAGTAGCATCCAAAAAACGAGTGCCTTCAATGCCATGAAAATTAGAATCAGGCTGGACTTCAATTAATTTAATGTCTGCCTTTTTTGTTTTTAAAAATTTACCATTACCCGTAAATGTGCCCGTGGTGCCCATGATGGCCACAAAGTGAGTCACCGCTCCTTTTGTTTGATTCCAAATTTCAGGACCGGTACTTTTAAAATGGCCTTCCCAATTTTTAGGATTATTAAACTGATCAGGAAAATAATATTGATCAGGATGTTCTGTAATCAATTTTTGGGTGAGGGCAATGGCGCCGTCAAAACCTAAGTTAGGATCAGAGTAGATTAACTCGGCCCCATAGTTTTTTAGAATATTTTGTCTGATTTGACTCATGCTTTGCTGAACCACCAGTTGGACTTTAAAACCCAGTTTTTGTCCCAAATAGGCGTAAGCCATACCGGTGTTCCCCGAAGTGGCATCTAATAATATTTTGTTGGGACTGAGTTTTTGGGCATTGAGGGCATCTTGGATAATGGAAAAAGCAGCTCGGTCTTTGACTGAGCCCGAAGGGTTTTGATATTCAGCTTTGGCGTAAACTTTAATATGACTAGGCAAATGACTGGTTAACTTTTTAATTTCAATTAACTCGGTGTTTCCCAGGCTTTTAAAAATTGAATTGTTCATTCAAGTTATTTTATCTCAAGGTAAACTATTCCAGTGAGTCAATTTGATTTAATTGTGGTGGGGGGCGGCATTAACGGCCTATGGAGTGCTTTAATTGCGCAACAGCAGGGGTTAAAAGTTGCCTTATATGAAAAAAACGATTTTGGCTCTGGCACGAGCGGCCGATCGACGCAATTAATTCATGGGGGTCTACGTTATTTAGAGCATGGCGAACTAAAGTTAGTGTATGAATCACTGCATGAACGTACCTGGCTTTTAAAAAATATACCTCAATTGGTGAAACCGCTTTTGTTTTATATCCCCGTGTTTAAGAGTAAACCCTTGCTAGGGATTAAGTATTTTATGGGGCTGCTGCTCTATTATGTTTTATCTGGCGGACGAGGGACTTTTCCCAAGTGGGTCAGCCCCCAAAAATTAAATAAAGAAAATCCTAATCTAGAAACTGATTTTCTATTAGGAGCCTTAGAATATTTTGATGCCCAAACCAATGATCGTGCCTTATGTCATTTTTTAGCAGAAGAATGCACCAAGCAGGGGGTATCGATTTTTAAAGAACATGAAGTGGTTTCAATTCAAAAAGATGTTAATGGTTATTCAGTCGAGGTTTTAGATAAAACCAAACAACAGGTGATGACTGTTGCATCAAAAGTCGTATTGAGCGCCAAAGGTCCTTGGGAAGATAAAAAGTATCTCAGACCCACCAAGGGGGTTCATCTGTTTTTTGAAAAATTTACTGGAGAGCATGGTTATTTATTATCCGCTACTGATGATCGTGTTTTTTTTGTGCTGCCCTATGAAGGCAAAACACTGATTGGCACTACCGACACAAATTATTTAGGCAGTCCCGACGAAGTGAAAACAGAAGACGCCGACAGAAAATATTTAATAGAACAAACAGGTCGTTATTTTAAAAATATTAAGAACGTGAAGCAGTTAGGCGACTATGCCGGAATTCGGCCGCTGATGAATAGCGGAGCTGCAACGAATGCCAAAGCCAGTCGTCGTGATTTTTTAATTGAGTCAGAAAATGGCTATTACCATATGATTGGGGGCAAACTGACTACGGGTAGAGCCTTTGCCACTCGCACGGTTAAAAAAATATTGAATAGTCATTTTAAAAATATAAAATTTCAACAGATGCATTGGAGGATGGCAGAATGAGTTTTAAGTTTTATCAAATTGAAGTGGGTTGGTTTCAAAACTTCAATTATGTTTTATATGACACCGAGACGAATGAAGCAGCGCTCGTGGATCCGGCTTTTGAGGTAGACCGTCTAGAAA
Organism: uncultured bacterium; assembly: GCA_964390935.1. Lineage (GTDB taxonomy): Bacteria > Margulisbacteria > CAYMKA01 > CAYMKA01 > CAYMKA01 > CAYMKA01. The sequence continues at coordinate 344 of CAYMKA010000060.1, read as the reverse complement.
AATTTGTAGTAGAAAATAATTTAAAAGTCACCCAAATTTTATTAACTCACAGCCATGATGATCATGTGGAAGGCCTTCCTTTAGCACTGCATACTTTTGGAGAAGATTTGCCTGTGATTGTGCATCCCGCTCAAGCGGACCGCATTAAAGATGCAGGAGCTAAAGTGAAACTTGTGACGGGCGGCGAGACAGTCAAAATTGGAAATGTTCAGGGGAAAATTTATCACACACCGGGACATCAAGAAGGTTCACTCTGTTTTGAATTTCCAGGGCATCTGGTGACTGGGGATACTTTGTTTGTAGGTTATGTCGGCCGCACTAATTTTGAACGCAGTTCTAACGAA
>CAYMKA010000059.1:0-9931 GCA_964390935.1 uncultured bacterium | reverse complement strand
GTAATTTTTCAAAGCGTCCATGGCTTCACGATTAATTTGAGTAAATTGATGAGGTGTGCGTTTGCGCATTTTTTCTAAAAACTGATGAGCAAGGAGTTCAATATCTTCTTTTCTTTCACGGAGTGCGGGTAAGGGAAGGGGAATAACGCACAGGCGATGAAATAAATCTTCTCTGAACTTTCCGTCTTTAATATCTTTTTTTAGGTCAGCATTAGTTGCCGAGAGAACGCGCACGTCAATTTTCATTTTTTTGTTAGAACCCACCCGTTCAATTTCTTTTTCTTGAAGGACGCGCAGCATTTTGGCTTGCATGGCATAAGGCATATTGCCGATTTCATCTAAAAAAATGGTTCCGCCGTTAGCAATTTCAAATTTTCCCTGGCGGCTGGTGAGTGCGGAAGTAAAAGCACCTTGTTCATGACCAAAGAGTTCAGATTCAAGAAGCTCTGCCGGAATACCGCCACAGTTAATGGTGATAAAAGGCTTATTTTTACGGGGACTGTTTTGGTGAATGCTGCGGGCGACGAGCTCTTTGCCTGTGCCCGTTTCCCCAGTAATTAAAACACTCGCATCGCCTTTAGCTACTTTTTGAATCATCTGTTTTACTTTTTCAAACGATTTACTTTGACCGATCATCTCCGGAAATAAATTAGAAACCTGTTCTTTTAATTGTCGTGATTCTTCTAATAATTTCTTTTTTTCGAGCGCACGCTGACAAACGACGATTAAATTTTCGGTTTGGTATGGTTTAGCAATAAAGTCATAGGCACCAAGTTTTGTTGCTTCGAGGGAAGTTTTGGCGTCATTTTGGGCAGAGAGCATAATGACTTCGATGCTGGGCCACTGTCGTTTAATTTCATTTAAGATAGCAAGGCCGCTAATCCCGGGTAAGCGAATATCCAGTAAAACCAAGTCAATACTTTCTTTAGAAAGTATTTCGAGGGCGCTATTGGCGTCATGACTTTCGAAAAGTTTGTAATCTTTTTTAAGAGTTAAGACCAAACTATCTCTGACGACCTCTTCATCATCCACAATTAAAATTTGATTTGAATTTTGATTACTCATCTCGCACCTCAAAGATTTGATGAAGAGATTTTATCATTAAATGACATTAAAGTCAAATAAATAACACTATTAATATTTAAATGACATAAGTGTTTTAAATGTTTATAAAAGCGCTGTATAATCTAATAATGCTTTATTCCTTACTAAGGCCTCTTATTTTCAAACTCGATCCCGAAAAAATGCATCACTTAATGATTGGCCTGGGTGAGGGCATTAGCAAAACTCCTTTTAAGGCTCTCGTTAAAATTTTGTTTAACTATCAAAACCCAATTCTGGAACAAAGCTGGAAAAATATTGTTTTTAAAAACCCCGTAGGCCTTGCAGCAGGTTATGACAAAAATGGGCGACTGACTCAATTTGCAGTTGCGCTAGGTCTTGGTTTTTTAGAAGTGGGTTCAATTACCGCCAAAGCCTGGGCCGGAAACCCCAAACCGCGAGTGTTTAGACTGCCAAAAGACCGTGCCATTATTAACCGTATGGGTTTAGGCAATGATGGCGTGGATGTGATTTCACAAAGACTTAAGAACACTAAAGAATCGATTCTACTAGGAATAAACATCGCTAAAACGCCCTTAGAACAAAATGAGACAGAAGGGATAAATGATTATCTCGAGTCTTATCAAAAGTTGTATGGCGTGGGCGCTTATCATGTTTTGAATTTAAGCTGCCCTAATACTCATGATGGAAAGACTTTTGAAGAGCCCCCTGCGATGAAAAATTTACTTACTGCTATTGCGACTTACCGAAAAACTCAAACTACCTTTAAGCCCCTTTTAATCAAACTTTCACCAGATACTCCTTTTGAAAAAATAGACCAAATTTTAAAAATTGCTAAAGAGACTCAAGTAGATGGCTATGTCATTTCTAATACTTCTAAAAATAGAGCAGGTTTAAAGGCTTCTTCTGATCGTTTAAATGAAATTGGAAATGGTGGCTTAAGTGGAGACCCGATTAATGATCGCTCAAATGCCCTCATTCGCTATGTTTATCAAAAAGGGAACAAGCCTTTTATTATTGGGGTGGGCGGGATTTCAGATCCCAAAAGCGCCTATGAAAAGATAAAGGCTGGTGCCGCTTTGATACAGGTCTATACAGGACTGATTTATGAGGGGCCGGGACTAGTGAATAGAATTAATCGCGGTCTTGCTGGTGAGCTAAAAAGAGCCGGTTTTAAGCAGTTAAATGACGCAATTGGCGTTGCTTCCTAGCCCCTTTCATGGCTATAATCCCAAGCCCTAAACGGGGTCGTTTTTACTATATTTAGAGGAGAATTTTGTGGCAACTGTTCAATTAGAATTATCAGCAAAAAAAAGAGACCAATTTGGCAAGCAATCAGCTAAGCAAATTAGAACGCAAGGACTTGTGCCTGGCATTTACTACGGTAAAGGCGTTGAGAATATTGCGCTGACTGTTGATCATTTTAAATTGGATAGATCTCTTCGCACTGAAGCTGGCATGAACGCGATTATTAACTTAGACATTGATGGTAACAAACAAGTAACGATTGTTCATGAAATTGAAGAAGATCCTTTAACTGGAAAAATTTTACACGTTGATTTCATGCACGTTGATGTGAAACAAAAAATTAAAGCTGATGTTCCTGTAAAAATTGTAGGAACTGCGCCTGGTGTTAAAAAAGGCGGTATTTTGGCTATGCACTTACATCACATTTCGGTGAAATGCTTACCGTTAGAAATTCCTGGTCACTTTGATATTGATGTTTCTGCTTTAGAAGATATTGGTTCTGCGGCTTATGTAAAAGAAATTAAAGTTCCCGCTGGCGTTGAAGTTTTAACCAAATTGGACGAAGCCGTTGTTGCAGTATCTGGTGTGAAAGAAGAGAAACTGGATGAAATTCCAGCCGCTGGTGCAGAAGCTGCAATGCCTGAAGTTATTGAAAAAGGTAAGAAAGACAAAGAAGGAGAAGAAGGTGCTGCTGCCGCTGCTGGTGGCAAAGCTGCTGCTCCTGCTGCTAAGGCTGCCGCTCCTGCCGCAAAGGACGCTAAAAAATAATGGCGCCCCGGGGGCAATTGATCGAAGATATCAAAAAAGCCGCCCTTCTTCATGGCGAATTCACTTTACGCTCTGGAAAAAAAAGTAATTATTATCTCGACAAATATTTATTTGGCACAGACCCCAAGATTTTAGAATCGCTTGTTCCTTATATTATTGAAAAACTTCCTGCTTCTGATTCTTATGATCGTTTAGCGGGCCCAGAACTCGGTGCGATTACTTTAACAACTGCAGTCGCATTGAAAACGGGCAAACCGTTTGTGCTGGTTCGCAAACAAAGTAAAGAATATGGTACGGCTAAAGAATTTGAAGGTCGTTTAGAAAAAGGCGAGCGTGTTGTTTTGATCGAAGATATTTTAACGACTGCAGGGGCCGCCCTTTCGGCAGCAGAAAGACTCAGGGCTTGGGGTGTGGAGATTGTAAAAATTGTAGGCATTATTGATCGTCAAGAAGGCGCCCGCGAAAATATTGAAAAGGCTGGTTTTAAAATGGACGCCGTTTTAACAAAAACGGATCTTGGGATTGCATGATTTCTTTTCAAGAAAAAATAAAAAATATTTCTGAAACGAAGAAGTTTTTATGTGTGGGACTTGATCCCCGGGTAGAGCAGTTGCCTTCTCCTTTTTCAAAAGATCCACAGAGTTTTATAAAATTTTGTCAGGAAATTATTTCGGCCACCAGTCAGTATGCTGGAGCATTTAAGCCGAACATGGCTTACTTTGAATGTTTTGGAGCCAAGGGGCTTGAAATTTTAAAAGAGATTATTGATTTTATTCCCAAAGATAAATTAATTATTTTGGATGCAAAGCGCGGAGATATTGGAGAGACATCCAAAGCTTATGCGCGCATGGCATTTGAATATTTCAATGCTGATTCGATTACGTTATCACCTTATATGGGATTCGATTCTCTCTCACCTTTTTTTGAATATGATCAAAAGGGCAGTTTTTTATTGTGTTTAACTTCAAATCCTTCTGCGAAAGACTTTGAGTTGCCTAAATTATATTTAGAAGTTGCTGCGAAAGCTCAAGAATGGAATCAAAAAAATAATGTGGGATTAGTGGTGGGGGCAACCCAAACAGAGCAGATCGCTCAAATTAGATCAGTCTTTTCGTCTGGACCGTTTTTAATTCCAGGAGTGGGAGCCCAGGGCGGCGATTTAAAAGAATCGATATTAAAAGGTAAGGGCAAACAAACAGGGGCTGTGCCACTCATTAACGCATCGCGTAGTATTTTATTTGCTTCAAAAGAACAAGACTTTGCCATGGCTGCCGCTAAAGAGGCTCAAAAGCTAGCTGAACAAATTACTGCTGTTAACGCCTAAAGGAAGCTTCTGTGAAAATTTTTATTACATTATGGCTGATTCTTTTTTTTATTTTTCCTATCGCTCTACGGGCAGATATTTATGAAGATTTATCAAAAGATTTTATTTTAGATGATGTTTCAGTTGGTCTAGATCGAATTGAACGGTTTTCTAACATTAGCCCAGGAAAACAAGCCGAAGAACTCGTGGCTTTTGGCAAACGTTTAAAAGAAATTGATGATAGTTTTCAATTGTTTCAATATGAAAAATCGGCTGATCTTTATCAAATTTTATTAAATGAATATCCGGCCAATCATCCCTTGCGAGCTTTGCTCTTAGAGAAACAAAATTATTTTGAAACTTTTCAAGTTTATAAAGAGTTATCTCAGGTTGAAAATAGGGAACCTTTAGAGCAAATTGTTTCATTAACCAAGCGTCTGGCCGAACTTCATCCCCAACGAACGGCATTTGCTCAAAAAAATAAATTAACCGAAGAGGCGCTCCAAGCTTGGAATGTCGGTCACACCGCTTTTCAAAAAAAACAGTGGAGAGATGCTTTAGCAAATTTTGAAATAGCCCAAAACCGTTTACCGCAGCATGAAGTTTTAAAACTTTATTTGGAGCAAACTAAGCAATTAGTGAGAGTTTCAGAGTATTTTCAAAACAGCCAGTACAAGTTTGCTACTCCTGTTCTTAAACGTGCGGTTTTTTTGCTGCCGGATGAAAAGTATTTGAGTGAATGGTTACAACAATCTCAAGTTTTAGAAAAAGTTGCTTTAGAAGCAGAACTGGCTTATACCGATGGCCGTTATACCGAAGCGATCACTGGATTTGATAGAACTAGTAAACTAAACCCTTTAGATCAAACCGCTAAAAATCGACTGGTGACTATTGATAAAATTCTTAATCTAAAAAAAGAGGGTACCCGTTATCTGTTAGAAGGTAAATATTCTTTGGCGCTGAGTCAATTTAACACTGCCCTTAATTTAAACGGAACAGATTTAGATTTAAAACAACGAATTGCTGTTTGTTACTATATTGTGGATTATCAAAAAAAAGGCATTGCTGAGTTTTCACCTGCCGAACTTCAGAAGTTAGGGACCTATCTAGAAATTAAACAAAAAGTTTTAACTTATAAAGAGTTTCAAGATAAGCAATCTAAAGAAAAAGATTTTGTAGCGGGAAATTTAAAATATCGCCAGGAAGGCTATGATTTTTTTCATCAAAAAGATTACAAACAAGCACTCGCTAAGTTTGATTTGGCGGTAAAAGCTAATCCCAGTGATGACACTTCTCGAAACTGGTTAAAATTAGCTCAATCGGCTCAAGATTTAAAATTAAAAATTTTAGAAGCGATTTCTAAAAAAGACCGTCAAAATGCCATGATTTATTACGAACAGTTAATTCAGATCAATCCAGAAGAAAAAGATTTGCTGGGAAAAATTAAATAGTTTGCGAATTATTCGTTCATGTCAATTTGCTTGAGCAATTTGAGTTCAGGTGTGTCATCTTCATAAAAAGGATCTTGGTGAGAGGCAATTAATTTGGCAGTCAGTGCCGGAACTCCGACTTCAATCGCCAATTCGGATCCAAGACGTGGATGTTGATAATGATAATAAATCATTTTTGCTAATGATTTTTTTTTGTTTGAAGCTTTTCCTTTTTCAGATAGAAATAAATAGAAAGAGTTTAAAAACTTTTTAAGTAGAGTTCCAATCACCCGGTCACGTACTCGAAAAGGGTAGAGCGCTTTTCCGCAGTCATGGAGCAACGAAGCTTTAATAAGGGCTGGCGCATCTAATTTTTTATCAGAAGCAATTTGATTGGCTAAGGTACGGGTCATTTCAATGGTATGTTTCTGATCGATGACTTGCATCCGAAAAAATAAAACCTGTTCGTTTAAAGTAAGGTGTTTACGAATAAAAGCTAAGTCATCCGTGTTTAAACGAACATTAAACGATTTAAAAAATTTATTCACTTCACTCATTTTTTGGCGACCTCTTTAACCAAACTTTTAACATAATCAATCATTTTGCGTGAACCTTTTTCTTCTAACAAATCAATTAAAACTGAACCCACAATGACCCCTTCAGCCACTTTGGTAACAGTTTTAACGTGAGCTGGAGTTGAAATTCCAAACCCAACGGCTAAAGGCATCTCAATATACTTGTGAGTATTTTCGACAAGTTCGCTGATATTTTTAGATAAATTTTGATCAGCACCGGTGATTCCTGCTCTAGAGATTAAATAAACAAAACCATCCGAAAGTTTTCCAATTTTTTCTAAACGTTCGGGAGTAGAAGTCGGAGCAGCTAAAAAGATAGGACAGATGCCCAAATGTTTACACCGCGCAGAGAATTCGACTCCTTCTTCAATAGAGAGGTCAGGACAAATAATGCCGTCGATTTGTAAATCTTTTAAAGTCGCTAGCGTTTGTTCGACTCCGTAAGCATAAAAGAGGTGAAAACTGCCCATCACCACTATGGGAATGCGTGTTTTACGACGAACGTGTCTGAGCATTTGAATAATTTTTGGTAAGTTTGTCCCGGCCTCGATGGCGCGTAAATGCGATGCTTGAATGACAGGGCCGTCGGCAATAGAGTCTGAAAAGGGAAGTCCAATTTCAATTAAATCGACTCCGGCTTTTTCAAGCTCAATAATTAATTTTTCAGTTTCCTTAAGCGACGGATCTCCGGCTGTGATGTAAGCGATGAATGCTTTTTTATGTTCAAATAAATCTTGAATACGATGTTTCATAAATTATTTCTTATCCTTGTATTCATCAATGTAACTGCGCACTTGTTCCAAGTCTTTGTCACCACGGCCCGATAAACACATCACAATATTTTGATTGGGGCTCAAAGTGGGAGCTAATTTTTTAACTTGTGCGATGGCGTGAGAACTTTCAAGTGCCGGAATAATTCCTTCGGTGCGGCATAATAAATTAAATCCATCGACGGCTTCAGAGTCAGTGATTGAAACGTACTCCACTCGTCCCATGTCATGCAAATAAGCATGTTCTGGTCCAATGCCCGGGTAATCTAGTCCTGCTGAAATAGAATGAGCTTCCATAATTTGATGATCGGGAGTTTGTAAAACATAACTCTTAGAACCATGAAAAATGCCTTTTTGTTTAGCGGTCAGAGTGGCCGCATGTTTGCCTGTTTTAATGCCTTCTCCTTCAGCTTCAACTCCAATCATTTTCACGTTTTCATCTTTTAAAAACGGATGAAACATTCCAATAGAGTTACTGCCTCCCCCTACGCAAGCAATAAGATAATGAGGCGTGATGCCCATTTTTTTAAGTTGGCTTTTAGTTTCATAACCAATCACACTTTGAAAATTGCGCACAATCAAAGGATAAGGATGAGGCCCGACTACCGAACCAACAATATAAAAAACATTGGTGGGATGAGCCATCCAATATCGAAAGGCTTCGTTGGTGGCATCTTTTAAGGTTTGGGATCCTGAGGTGCACTCGATCACCTCAGCTCCTAAAAGTTTCATTCTGAAGACATTTTGTTTTTGACGTTCGACGTCAATTTTGCCCATGAAGACTTTGCAGGGCATACCCATTAAAGCGCAAACAGTTGCGGTCGCCACACCATGTTGGCCAGCTCCCGTTTCAGCGATAATTTCTGTTTTATTCATATATTTAGCGAGTAAAATTTGTCCGACCGTATTATTAATTTTATGTGCCCCGGTATGATTCAAGTCTTCACGTTTTAAATAAATTTTCGCTCCGCCTAGGGTCTGCGTTAAACGCTGCGCAAAATAAAGAGGGGTCGGACGTCCTGAGTATTCACTTAAAATGCGGTTAAATTCCTTGCCAAATTCTGGCTTTTGAATAATTTCGAAATAAGCTTTGGTCAGTTCTTGCAGCGGCCCCATCAAGGTTTCAGGAGCAAAACTGCCTCCATATTCTCCGTAATGACCTTTTGCATCTGGTTGTGACATGAGTCTGTGAGTATAAATTGATAGGGGGTTCGCGACAATCATGGCCAGACGTCGGGGTTTTGACTATACTTTTGCCCAGATTCTTAACGAGACGTAACAAGAACAATCGATTGAAAAAAAGGCTTGGAAAGCACTTAAAAGATGAAACTTTTAAGGGGGCAGGACGATATCTGTCATAAGGAGCAAGCTATGAAAAACAATCCGATTATCAGCCAAAAGTTTTTAGAGCAGTATTTTGATATGGCCAAGGTTTTGTTTAACGATGCGACCCTTTGCAAACAGGCTCATACCGCTGGTGTTGTGAATAAATTAGAGCAAGATTTATATAAAATTTCTAACCCCTCTAATCCCAAAGAAGAATCAGTAGGCATTTTGGATGCCAAGAGTTTTTGGAAAGCATTAAACCGTACTGAAGTTTCTAAGTTTTTTAACTGGAACGAAGATACCTACAAAATCATCTGCGCCAAATTGAATTAATGTTTGAAGTGTCTGATTCCGGTAAAGACCATGGAAATACCATATTCGTTACAAGCATCTATTGATTCTTGATCACGAACAGATCCGCCTGGCTGAATAATTTCTTTTATCCCAATTTGAGCTGCTAAATCAACGTTATCTTTAAACGGAAAAAAAGCATCTGAAGCGAGAACTGCGCCTTTAGCTTTTTCTCCTGCTTTTTTAGCAGCATTTTGCAGCGAATCGATACGACTCATTTGGCCTGCCCCCACGCCAATAGTGGCACCATCTTTAGTTAAAACAATGGCATTACTTTTAACGTGCCTGCAAATTTTCATCGCAAAAACCAGTTCTGTCATTTTTTGAGGTTTGGTTTTGGTAACAACTTTAAAATCTTTTTCATTTTCAACATATTCGTCACGGGTTTGGACTAAAAGTCCGGCATCGGTGCGCTTCACATCAAAACCCTCTGCCCAAAACTGGCGTTCGATTAAACGTAAATTCTTTTTCTCTTCGAGGATATTGAGTGCCTCTTTTTCAAAAGAAGGAGCGACGACAATTTCATAAAAAGTTTCAGCAATTTTTTTAGCCGTTTTGGCATCGACCGGTTTATTTAAAGAAACAATGCCGCCAAACGCAGAAACGGGATCACTGGCCAGGGCTTTGGTGTAAGCCTCAAAAAGGTCTTTGCCGATGGCTGCACCACAAGGATTAGTGTGTTTCACAATGGCGACGGCTGGTTCTGAAAAATCAGAAGTAATCGCCCAGGCGGCATCCATATCGATAATGTTGTTAAAAGAGAGTTCTTTGCCATGCAGTTGCTTATAAGGATGGCCGTAGTAAGCCGCAATTTGATGCGGGTTTTCGCCATAGCGCAGGTCTTGAGCTTTGCTATAAGAGAAAGTGATTTTTTCAGGCATTTTTTGACTTTGAAAAACTTCACCGGGTTTATATTGATTATTTAAGTAATGGTAAATCAGTGAATCGTAGTGGGCGGTCATTGAAAAAACTTTAACAGCTAAAGCTTTTTTGGTTTCTTGAGTAATGGCTCCGTCGTGCTTTTCCATCTCTTCGATAATATGGTTGTAGTCTTTGGGGTCTGTGACTACTGAGACACTATGATGTGTTTTAGCGGAT
>CAYMKA010000058.1:0-10031 GCA_964390935.1 uncultured bacterium | reverse complement strand
GGCGGAGAGAATTCCCAGGGTTAGCGCCTCTTGGTTATATAAATAATCCCAAGACTAGAAACATAGAACCTGATCCGGTAAAGTCCAAAATAGTTAAAAAGGCTTTTGATGAGTTTGCAGAAGGTAAACATTCTATACAGAGCTTAAGTCTACGCCTGAGTTTTTGGGGCGTGGTGAGCAGAGCCGGAAAACCGTTTGTTAAATCCACTGTTAAAGGAATACTGACTAATCCGGCTTATATCGGACTCATGTTTCATAAGGGGGAAGCTTATGAGGCAAAATTTTCACCCCTGCTTTCTAAATCAACATTTGAGACAGTCCAAAGTTTATTAAACAGAAAATCTAGACCTAGAAAAAGTAAAAAACGTCATGACTTTCCGTTTGTTGGTTTACTAAAGTGTGGAGAATGCGGAAGCGCCATATCTGCTCAGTATGCCAAAGGAAAATTGTATCGCTATTACCGTTGTACTAAAAAAGTTGGTGAGAAATGTTCGCAATCTTATTTAAGAGAAGATTTACTGATTAATCAATTTAGAGAACGCTTGAAAGAAATAGCCATTCCAAAAGATTGGTCTGAAAAAATGCTTTCCAAAGTAGCGATCTGGGAAAAACAGGAGGGTGAAAATTTGGCCTCTAGTCTTGTGGATTTAGAAACGAAGGTTAAAGAAGCTGATATGAGACTTGATAAGCTGGTTAATTCGTTACTTGATGGAACGATTGATAAAGATATTTATCTCGTTAAAAAAGAAGAATTGATTAAGACGAAAACTGAACTTTTACAGAAAAAAGGGGAATTAACCAAAAAGGGGAATCTTTGGATCGAACCTTTGAAAGATTTTATTTTTTCTGCTCACCACGCGGAAAAACTGGTTTCATCAAACGATTTACATGAAATAAAGTCATTTCTACAAAAACTTGGAACGAACCGGACATTACTTAATAAAAAGGTGATTTGGGTTTGGGCCGAGCCGTTTGAAAAAATTCCGGTGGTTAAAAGAAAATTTCAAGCCGGCGCGCCCAAAAATTCCGTCGAAACGACGGCCGGTTCTAAAGAAGAAAAAGAAAAAAGTTGTATCTGGTCGGGGCGACAGGATTCGAACCTGCGACCACTAGCACCCCATACTAGTACTCTACCAACTGAGCTACGCCCCGTTAAAAATTACGCCCCGAGTAACTCTCGGCGACGAACATCATAGATAATAACAGCACTGACTAAAAGAAATAAGACATGGTCCAGCGCATAACCGCCTAAAAAAGCATAAACGGGAAAAATCAAAAATAAATAATATAAAACTTTATTTTTATCGTTAATTAGCCAGGAAAAAACAACCCAAACCACTGCAAATAAAATAAACGCACTAAAATCTAAAAGCACCAGCATCCCCAAAAGCGTCGGAAAAGAAAATTCTTTATCACGGCCCTGCGTGACCATGTAGTAATGTGCCGCTAAAAACGGAATTCCCGCTAACAAATAAACTTCATTGCCCCTGAAGTAAGTTTGGCAAATAAGAATAAATAAATAGCCTTTTAAAAACTGGGCCGCAATTCTGATAAACACCTGCCACGGAGCCCAAACCAAAACCATCTTAGAAGCCGATTGAACAGAATCTTTGTCCGATCGATAAATTTTTAAAATTCGTAAAATAATATCTATGGGAACCGCGCCCCACAAAACAGCCAGCGCTATAAAAAGCCAAGTATCCAAAGAAAAAATAGTCATGAAGTTATTGTTTATCTAATTCAAAAGCTGCGTGCAGAGCCTTTACCGCTCTGTTGGCATCTTTTTGATCGATAATACAAGAAATTTTTATTTCAGAGGTCGAGATCATTTCAATATTAATTTTTTCTTTTGAAAGTGTTTCAAACATTTTGGCGGCAATGCCCGAGGTGCTGATCATGCCAACCCCCACAATCGAAATTTTAGCGACATCTTTTGAGCCAATCACTTTATCGGCATTTAATTCTTTAGCCACTTTTTCACAAACTTCAATAGCCTGATCGTAGTCAGTATCGTTTACTGTAAAAGAAATATCATTTTTACCCGCGGTGGCGTGCACACTTTGCACAATCACATCCACATTTACTTTTTCCATGGCCAGCGCACCAAAAAGTTTTGCAGCAATCCCTGGACGATCATCTAATTTTAGTAAAGTAATTTTGGCGGTCTGAATATCACTGGCGACTCCTGTGACAGGAGCAGATTTCTCAATTTGCTGAGCTGTGTCTTTTGCATTGACCTTGGTTCCAGGACGATCGGAATGGGCATCGCGCACCACAATCGTTAAATGATGTCGCTTCGCGGTTTCAACCGAACGCGGATGTAAAACTTGTGCGCCTAAAGATGCTAACTCCAGCATTTCATCGTAAGAAATTTCTTTTAGTTTTTTGGCTTCAGGAACAATCCGAGGATCAGTGGTGTAAACACCGTCTACGTCTGTATAAATTTCACATTCTTTGGCTTTGAGTGCTGCTGCAACAGCGACGGCTGAAGTATCAGAACCGCCACGGCCAATCGTCGTGATGTCACCGTTTTCGTTGTAGCCTTGAAAACCGGTGATAATAATAATTTTTTGATGTTTTAATTCTTCTTGGATCCGTGTGGGGTCGATCGACAAAATTTTTGAAGTACGATGAGTCTTTTCAGTAAAAATTCCAGCCTGGGCTCCTGTTAGCGAAACGGCTTTATCACCTTGATCAATCACAGCCATCGCAACCAGGGTTGCTGAAATATCTTCGCCGTTAGATAAAAACGCGTCATATTCGCGAGGATCGGGCTTGGTCGTAAGCTGTCCCAAAAGCCCCAGCATTTCGTCAGTGGTGTGACCCATGGCAGACACAATGGCAATCACTTGTTTGCCTTCGTTTTTAGTTTTGATTAAACGTTTTGCAACGTTTTTAATTTTGTCGATCGTGCCGACAGAGGTGCCGCCGTATTTTTGAACAATGATTTCAGTTTGTGACATAGGGGGTCGATTATAACTAGGCTTTGATCTTTTTTAGAATCGCTTCTTTATCGGCAGTGACGGTTTCTACAATAGAAGATTCGCTGATGGCATTATCAGGATCTTTAAGTCCATGACCAGTCAAAATACAAACAATTTTAGATCCAGGTTTAATTTTACTTTTGGCTTTTAACAAACCCGCAACGCTTGCAGCAGACGCCGGCTCACAAAAAACACCTTCTTCTTTGGCCAAACGTTTATAGGCATTTAAAATTTCAGAGTCTGTTACTGAATCTATCGCCCCATCAGATTCTTTAAGCGCATTGGTTGCGCCCTGCCAGCTGGCGGGATTCCCAATACGAATAGCCGTCGCCACCGTTTCGGGTTTTTCAACCACATGCCCTAAAACAATGGGAGCAGCTCCAGCGGCTTGAAAGCCCATCATGACCGGTAAGTTTTTTATTTTGCCATGCGATTGATATTCTTTATAACCTTTCCAATACGCCGTAATATTTCCTGCATTGCCGACCGGAATAAAATGATAATCCGGCGCTACTCCCAACTGATCCACAATTTCAAACGCACCGGTTTTTTGACCTTCAATGCGATAAGGATTCACTGAATTCACCAGAGTTATGGGTTCAGTTTTTGAAATTTCAATCACCAATTTTAAACAGTCATCAAAATTTCCTTTCACCGAAAGAACAAGCGCTCCGTGCATCATGGCCTGTGAAAGTTTTCCGAGTGCAATTTTTCCTTCTGGAATTAAGACAATACATTTGAGCCCGGCACGAGCCGAGTAAGCAGCTGCTGCTGCAGAAGTATTTCCAGTTGAAGCACAAATCACAGCACGACTGCCTGCTTCAACTGCTTTAGAAATCGCATAGGTCATGCCCCGATCTTTAAAAGATCCGGTAGGGTTTAATCCTTCGTATTTAAAATAAAGTTCGCAGCCGGCCGGCAAATCTTTCACTAATTTTTGCGACTTCACTAAAGGCGTATTGCCCTCGTTTAAAGTGACAATGTGTTCATCTTTTATAGAGAAATATTTTGCGTAATTACGAATTAAACCTGGCCAAAGAGTGCTCACCGGCTGATTTTACAGGGAGATTGATTTTCTATCACTGGATTTGTTTAAGAAAATAGTTTTTTTAAATTTAAATAAAGTTTTTCGGCTCTGATCTGCTGAACGATCACCCAGTTAATGGTCAATTGAGCGAATTGCCAATAAACGTCTGCTTCATATCCCCATTTGTTAGTACGTCCGGTCACAAGGCCTATTTGATTAGATAATTTATAGCTGTCGATCGATTTAGAATCGGTATTTAAAATCATCGGCAAAAATCCATTTCTGATATTCAAAAAATTCATCATCACCCGGCTGAACCGTCCGTTTAATTCTTCAAAAAAATGATAGTAAATCATGGCTAGATGCACCCTCGAAATAAATTCGACATACTGACCCGTTTTTTCAGAGTTTATTTTTTTATTCAACTGCATTGAATTTAAAGAATGGTTCACTTGCTTTCTAAATCTGAAATAGTTTTCAACGGGTTCTCTAGGGTTTTCGACTTCCGCAAACGGAAAAACACTTCCTAATCTTGTGGGCACCACTCTCATAAAAGTGGGGCGAGGGGTTTCTTTAAGCCATTCTTTATTTTCTGGGAAAACTTTTAAGTAAGCATCCGCTAAAGCATAAATATTTGTATTTTCTTTTTTCGTTAAATGAGTCGCTACTTTATAAAAACGATCAAATTCATCTGCAAATTCTGGGTTTAAGGCACTGGCATAAGAAACTTGGAATTGGCTTTCATAAAACTTTAAGGCCGTGTCTGCCAATAAGTAGTTTCCGGTGAGCTCAGTTGTTTTTTCTAGTAAAAATTTTCTAGTTAAAAGCACGTTTTCGGTAGCCATTGATCCAAAAACAGAAAGTAAATTTAAAATTTCTTGAATAATCTGATTAGATGTCTCTTTTTGTCTTTCACGATAAAAATTATTCAGAACGAATACGTTTTCATTTTGTGATTGCGTCAAAGACCCAAAAAGTTTGGGGTTAATTTCTAAAAGACCATATTTTTGGTCTAGATCAAGTGGACGCTCAAGCGTCGCAACAAATTTTGAGGCCCAAATTTGTCTCCCCCGCATCATTGGGAGCGATCGTACCCAAATCAAAAACTGAAATCAAGAAAAAATTGCAACAATAAAATATAAAAAATTTAAAGGTTTTTTAACGCACGTCGTTCGCCCACCAGCCAAATCAAATCTCCCAATTCAATTTTGGCAGTAGAAGACGGATTTAAAATACGGCGGCCTTTGCGTTCAATGCCCACGACCAGTCCATGTGACTTTTCACGAATGCCCGAATCTCGAATAGAGCGGTTTAAATACGGCGAAGCCTCGCCCACGGTAAATGACTTCAGCACATAACTTGCTTCTGCAAAATGAGATTGAGGATCGTTATTTTGAGTTTCAAGCAGTTCTTTAAATTTAATAATTTGTTCATCTGTGCCGATCGCATAAATTTTGTCATACGGCAAAAACATTTCGGCACCTTTAGGAGCTGCAATTTTTTTACGGCCCCGCTCCATTAAAGCCACCGTGATTCCAAAATTTTCACGCACCTGCAAACTCTGTAAAGTTTTTCCCACCAGTTCTGATTCGGGTTCTACCTGTAGCATTTCTAAGTGAGCATCCCATGGAGCCAGAGCTGGCATTGTTGCTACAGGCGTTTCGGCATGACTTTCTGAGCCAGTCGCCAAATTAGTCACAAAACGAGATTCTAGACGAGCATAAATTTTTTCAAGCTGGCGCGAAAAAACAAAAAAACTTCCCAAAGCCGTTGCTACCAAAGCTGCGGCCGCAAACTTTACTTCGACAAACTGTAACGAAAGCAGTGCTATTAAAGAAATACCTAGTAGCCATCTAAAAATTTCAAAAACTAAAACGGCCACGCGATTGGTTTTTTTGGCAGCTTTTTTACTAATTTTAACGTGACTCATCACCATGCCCCAAAAAAATGGAGCGGAAGTAATGAGAGCCGCTATTAAGCCTAAAGGATTTGCAAAATCTTTTTGAGACCGAATTCCTAAAAAAATAGCTGTCACTAAAAGCGCATTCACTACAATACGCAGTGCGTACGTCTGCACCATCGCGCTCCAGCCTGATAAAAATGACATGTTTGCGACTGCATGTGCATAGCCACTTAAAAAACGATGTGTGCGCTGCGGTAACTTTCGATCAATCCATTCCACAACAGGGTCAGACCATTTAATTAAGTAGGGAGTGGTGAATGTAGTCACCGCCGAAACTCCCACCGCAATGGGATATAAAAAATCACTGGTCACTTTTAATGTCACACCTAAAACCGCGATGATAAAAGAAAATTCTCCGATCTGGGCCAGACTCAGTCCTGACTGCACCGCATGACGAAGACTTTTTCCTGAAAGTAAAATTCCCAGAGCCGTACTAAAGGCCTTGCCGAAAATAGTCACAAAAGTAATCACTAAAATCGGCAGAGCATAAGACGCTAAGAGTGAAGGATTGATCAGCATTCCTACCGAAACAAAAAAAACAGCCGCAAATAAATCTTTTACCGGCACAATTAAATGTTCAATACGCTTGCCTTCGCTGGTTTCTGATAAAAGAGAACCCATAATAAACGCTCCCAACGCCGGAGAAAAACCGGCATCAGTACTTAAGATCACCATTAAAAAACAAAGTCCTAAAGATAAAACTAAAAGGGTTTCGCTGGTCAGGTAAGCACGCAGCCGGTGAAAAGCGGTGGGCAGTAAAAAAATTCCTGCCAAAAACCAAATTGCCAAAAAGAAAACTAACTTTCCTAATGCCCAGGCTAGCTCCGTTCCCGCCACCGTCTGACTAATCGCAATAGTTGAAAGCAGCACTAAAAGTAAAATTGCAATTAAGTCTTCAACCACTAGCACGCCAAAAACCAAACTGACAAAACCGCGGCCTTTAACACCGACTTCTTCAAAAGCGCGAATAATAATCGTTGTCGAAGAGATCGATAAAATTCCTCCCAAAAACAAACTGTCCATGGTATTCCAGCCAAAAAAACGGCCGGTGAAAAAACCAATCATGGCCATGGAAACCACTTCAATAACCGCGGTCAAAGAAGCCGGAGTTCCCACCCGAGCTAATTTTTTAAAACTAAATTCTAATCCCAGTGCAAATAATAAAAAGATCACGCCAATTTCAGCCCACACTCGAACATTTTCAGAATCACTGATCGTTGGAAAAAAGGTAAAGTGCGGCCCCACTAAAAAACCAGCGATGATATAACCGAGCACGACCGGCTGATGAAGTCTTTTAAATAAAAGAGTTACCGCTCCTGCCGCGGCCAAAATAAGTCCCAAATCTCCAATTAACTCTGGCAAATGTGTCATCAGATCTTGAGTATATTACAGAAAAAAGAAAACTTAGCAGAAAAATATAAATCAAAAAAATATTATAAACTCTTCTGTGCTCTCAAATTTTTTATCACGTCTCATGTGGTCTCGCTTACCCACAGCTATTTCAGCAATGCTACTGATGGCGGCCACGGTTCATTTTGCCTGGCACACTCATTATTTTTTTTGGAGACTGCTCGCGTTAGGCCTTGCCATTTGGTGGCTCTATTTACAGGATGCTCAAGCAGATTATTCTCGCGAAGACGCGATGAACGACCCTGGACGTTATCAGTTTTTCAACGCCAGCAAACACTTTTTAAAAATAATTTCCATTGTTGTTTTATTTTTATCAATCCTCGATTTATGGATTTCACATTTGCCTTGGCCTAGTTTTGTTTTATTTTTAATGGGGTTATTTTTAGGATATTTATATGTTCATCCCGTTTTAAAAAGCAAAAAACAAAGTTTCAAAATCAAGCGCATTCCTTATCTCAAAAGTTTTTATGTCACGGCCGGCTGGTGGCTGGCAATTATTTTTTGTTATCCACTTTTTCACCTGCAAAACAGTTTTAATTTAGTGATCCATCTGCCCTGGGATCATTTGTCATGGAATTATTATTTTTTAGGACTGATGCTTTTGCTATTGGCAGACACTTTATTTTTGGATTGGCTTGATCGCAAAGGAGACCAAAAACAAAAAATAAAAACTTTAGCGGTAGGGTTGCCGCGAGTGGGCCAATATCTGCCATGGATAATTACTTTATTCATTTTTGTTTCGGGAATCATTTTATTTTTAATCAGTCTGTTTCAAAGACAGGTTCAATGGTTTTACTTAGCCTTTATTTTTTCAGCATTTATTTTGATGGCAGTGGTTTTATTGAGCGCTCGAGTTAAACCTAAAAATCGATTTTGGATTAATTATGGGTTTGAAGCCTGGCGAATTTGTTTTGCATTAATAATGATTAATGTGCATTAGGATTTAGAAAATATTTCGTAATAAATGCAAACAACATAGGATTTTTTCGAGACAAATCTTTTTTTAAACTGTTTTCATCATAAAACAAAATGGTGTTGGCTTTTCCTCTCAATTTAATTTGTGAAATAGCGAAATCGATACTTGCCCATCGACTAGGGACTAATTTAAATCTCTGAAAATTCATTTCTATATCTTGCTTGTCTTTTAAAATCCATGCTCCAATACTATTTTTTCTGCCTACTTCCAGAACCAAGGCCTTATCATCTTCTCTAAAAAAATAGGCTTTACATAAAACCGCACTCACTCGGTCATGGTCATCCCTGACGGTTTCTTCAGCAAAAACAATGTGTCTATAAGAATTCTTTGGGTTAGTCGGGTCATTAAAGGCCATATTGAGAATCGCTTTTAAATTTTCCATATTTTCTTTAGTCACAAACAGACCTGACATGTTGAGACCAACAAATTTTTTAATGGAGAGCCCGGGTTGTCCTGTAGAGCCTATTTTTAGGTTATATTGTTTCATTTAAATTTATCGTTTAAACATCATTAATGTTGCAATTAATTGTTAAGAACAACGATAGATATTAGGGCCCTTCATGGAAATTAATTGTTCAAATATAACCACTCGTTATCAACAAACTTGGGACCAGCTTCGCGGTACAGAAAATTTATTTGTTATTAATAAAAGGCAAGAAAAAATTGCGATCAGAATCGATAAATCTGCCATTATTATTAACCATCGGGAAGATACTTATATTTTAAAACTAGAAGGCTACAAAAAATCTCCCACAGTTTTTTTTAAACCTTTCTCTATTGAGATTTTTCGAGGAAAGTTTCCATCTACTGTTTTTCCACCAGGCAGCCCCCTTCATCAAAGACATTTACAAAATATGACTAGCCTTATTGAAAAAAAGCTAGAAATGACAATGAAAGAGTCATACGATGAAATTATTTTGAAAGAGCTGTTGGATCGTGTCAGAAAGTTAAATTCGTTATTGCTGGAAGTAAAACATTGTGAATCAGTGAAATAAAAATCACTATCAAATCAGTTATAATTCTCCTCAAATGCTCAGATTCTACTGGTATGCCAAGTGCAATACCTGCCGCAATGCCAAAAAAGCCCTCGATGCCAAAAAAATAAAATATGAAGAAATTGATATTACACTTAATCCGCCGCCGCTCAGTGATTTAAAAAAATGGATTGATTCAGGGAAATTAGAATTAAAACAACTGCTCAACACCAGCGGCATTGATTACCGTGCTCAAAAAATGTCTGAGAAAGTAAAAACCCTGCCTGCGGACAAAATTTTAGAACTGCTTTCAAAAAATGGACGACTGTTAAAACGACCTATCATTGTGGAAGGTTCTAAAGTAATCACTGGATTTAAAGAACCTCTGAATTTTTAAATCGACCAGTCTTTTTGAGGGCCGTATAAATACAAAATTTCTACTCGTTCTCTGGCCCACTGCGTCTTACGTAAAAAAACTAAGCTCGATTTAATGCTGGGTTGATTTTTAAAACAGTTAATTGGAATTTCTAAGGCCATTTTTTCCCAGCCATAACGCTCGACCAAAGTATTGAGAATGGTTTCTAGTTTAATGCCATGCAAAGGATCGTTGGGTTGATTGCGGATCATGAATAAATTTTTCAGTCTGTTTTTGGTTGCGGGGATTGGATTTGAACCAATGACCTTCGGGTTATGAGAC
>CAYMKA010000057.1:0-10116 GCA_964390935.1 uncultured bacterium | reverse complement strand
GACAAGCCCAACAAAAAGAAAATCGATCCTCGTGCTTGGACCGCAGTCGGTGAAAAAGGTTTTACCGAACGTTTAGGTCAAGCCATGAAGGATTTAAACGCTGACGGAAAATTTCCTCTCTAAGATTTAAGCTTAATTTTGAAAATAATCAGGCCCTGCCTATCGGCGGGGCTTTTTAATTTCTTGCATCTGCCCCTGTGTTAAGTGATAATTAAGCGCATGAACCTTCTCTCAAAAATAATTTCGCCTGAAGAACGGAGCGCGAAGCGTTTTAGATTAGGTTTATTTTTATCTGCTCTACTAATTCCGGGTGCCGGTGCTTATTACAAATATAAAGTCCAAATAGATGATTTATTTAAAAAGACTGGTTCTAAAGCTTCTGAATTAACGACAAATGCTTTTAATCAAATTGCCTTTTCGGGAGATCGTGGTCCCATCTATTATGAAAAAGAAAATGTTCGCAAAATAAATTTAAAAGATATTAAAAAAGAACCTGAACCTTTCTCATATGAATCGGCTGAAACAGACCCCAAGGTAATGGGTGATCCCAGCAATTTGGCTAAGCATAATGAGAAGGCTTATAAAGAATACTTGGCTTCGGAAAAAAATTCAAAAGAATCACAAAATTACACAGCGTCTGACTATGAAGTTAAGAAATATCGTGTTCAAAAAGGTGATGACGCCCAGTTGATCGCGGATATTTTTGGAATCTCTATCCCTCAACTTAAGCAATCAAACCCAGGGGTTGATTGGGGTAACTTAAAAACAGGACAAGAATTAAAACTCTTTCTTATAGCTGGGGGTCCGGCCGGATCAACTGAGCCCTATTCAGAAAAAATTCCTCAAGCTAACGAAAATAAAAAATCAAACAAGAACACTAAAACTGTAAAAACAAAAAAAACGAAAAAAGCTAATGTGTCTTCGAATACCTCTGCTCAGACAGCTAAGCTACAAAAAGAAAAAAAAAAAACCGAAGAGAAGAAAGAAACCCTAACGGAAATTATTGCTCAAAAAAATTCTAAAGAAGCTAAGGCCAATCCAAAAGAAACTCAAAAAAAGATAAACGAAACGATTAACCAATCTAATATGAGTGAAAAAGAAAAAAAAGTGGCTAAAGAAATGTCAAAACAAAAAGATGATAAAGCTTTAAAAGATGCACAGGCAGTCCTTGAGAAAAAAGAAAAAATTTTAGAAACAGCCATTGAAACAGATAATCCTCTTTATTATTACCAATGGCCACGTGAAATTTTTGATTTTACGTATTCAAGAGAACAACGCGCTAATGCTTATGCCTATTATTTATTAACAGCAGTAAATAGTGGGGTTTGGAACGATGGGCCTTATGTATACAAAATATATGAGACAGCTAATTTTAATAATCAAACGTGGGCTATTATCTATTTTCTGGTGTATCGTTCTGGAAATCTTTTTAATAATGGATATTATTTTCCTTTTAACGGCAAAAAAATTACTAACGAAAGACTTTTTAAAGCATTAAAAAAATTAAGAGATGCTAAAGACAGCGTTGCTCACACTTCTACTTCTGCTGACACTGCTTATCAAAATCATTGGAATGAATGGCTGACTCGTTTTGGAAGTTCCGCTGATCCAAGATAAGTTATTTTAAAAACGATTCCAAAAATTCAATTAATTTTTTTCTAATGTGTTCGTCTGTTTCTGAAATATTGCTACCAATAATCACTTTTACAAATTCTTTTTGCATGTCTTTAGGATAAATTTTAATAAAATTTTTGCTGTTCACTCTCTCGCTAAAAGGTTCTTTTTTTAATTCAAAAATGGCTTCTTTGATTTGTTTGTCGGTTAAGCTTTCGTAGTTTTGAGTGCTAAAGGCAAGAGTTAAATCTAATCTTAAGGTTTCATCTTCGATTGATTTTTCAACAATTCCTGAAGAATGAATATTTTCTGTTTCTGCTTCTGCGATTGCTTCGGCATCTTCGGCAATTCCGGCATTGAGAGCAGCTTTCTCTGCTTCACTTAAAAAATCTCCTGTGTCGACAGGAATGGCAGACTTCTCTACAAGAACTCCATTTGATCCATTATTAGAAAAAGCTTCTTTGATAGTGGTCTTAGAATTTTTGGAGGATGGTTTTTTGCCCATGAGCAGAGCTGCGACATCTGCATCAGGCTCTTCTTCTCCGGCCAGAAATCTTCTTAGATATTGCATATAGTTATTCGTTAATTGTTCCTACTTATCGCTCAGAACATAGATCGATCTTTTATGTTTTATAACTAGTAGACAGTGAAAGTAGCTTTTATCGTTTTTTCTGCCTCAGTCTTAATGTCTAATAGCTTTTCTTTGGCTACCTTAATAAGCCTGCCGTCAGCAGGATTACGGTCTAACGAATAAATCTGTACTTCAACAGGTTTAATCACCTTTAAGGCTTTCATCCATGCCCCAATTGATTTGGGAGTCGTATTATCGACCCGGCCTTGGATAAACATGCTTTGAATAACAGGTTTTTTAACTTTTGAAATGTTTTCAATAATTCTTTCTAAATTAATATCACCTTGGACTGGCGCATCAACAAGTTTGTAAGTCTTTTCATCACCAGCATCAAGTTTATAGGCAACCGAATCACATTTTTCTAAGGCTAGCTTTATTTTTTCTTGTCCAAGAGTGGTGGCATTAGTGAGAACAGCAATTTTTAGGTGAGGATAAATCTTTTTGAGGGGTAGCAATTCATCAATTATTTCTGAAAACTCTGGATGAATAGTCGGCTCACCGTTACCAGCAAAAGTAAGGTGATCAATCTTTCCTTCATAGGTCATTAAGGTTTCGGTAATTTGTTTAATCACTTCCGCCTTTCCGGGAAAACTTTTTAATTCGTTTTTAATGGCTTGTCGCGATAAAACAACATCTGTAAAACCACATTCACAGTAAGGGCAGTTAAACTGACAAATTTTTTGATCAGGTGGAAGTAGGTTGATGCCTAAAGATCTTCCCAGTCGACGTGAAGTGACTGGTCCAAAAAGTATGGTTGGGATTAAACCTGAGACTTTATCCATTTTTTGAATTTCAGGCATATTTGTAGAGACAGAACATTGTTCTGTCTCTACAAACGGCCTAATTTTTCTTTACCAGTTTCTTCGCGTATTCAAAAACGTCGCCGGCTTCCAAAATATCTTTTACTGCGCCAAGTTCTTTAAGTTTGTAACTTTTATTTTGAGTTTTGTTTACAAGAGTCAGTTTGTTTAAATCAATTTCGACAATGTCACCGGTCTTAATTTCTTTTGATAAATCAAGTTCTGAAGTGATGGGAGTTAATAATCCTGCGTTAACTGAGTTTCTAAAGAAAATTCTAGCGTAGTAGTGGGCGACAACGGCTTTAACACCCGCTGCATTTAAACAACCAGGAGCCTGCGCGCGAGATGAACCGCAGCCAAAATTTTCACCGCCAATAATAATAGGATATTCGGTTCTGTTTTTGCCGGGCTGAATAAATTTGGGGTAAGTATCAGGAAGGCCAATCATGGCATACTTCGCAATTTCTTCACGTTGTTCAGGAATGGTATGGCTGAGAGTTAAATATTCAGCAGGAATAATTTGATCGGTATCAATATTATCGCCAACGACAAATGCTTTACCGCTAATTAATGTTTCCATTATAAATACTCCCTCGGATCAGCAATTTTGCCGCTAATCGCAGATGCGGCGGCTGTGTAAGGGCTCGCTAAATAAATTTGAGCTTCTTTAGAACCCATACGGCCAATAAAGTTACGGTTTGTGGTTGAAACAACCACTTCTTTAGAGTTAGCACGACCTGCAGTATCTTGAGGTCCACCTAAACATGCTTGGCAGCCAGGAGCTAAAGGTTTTACACAACCCGCTTTATCAAAAATTTCAGCGAGAGTTACTCCATCAATTTTTTCAGTGTATAAAGATTTTTCAACTTGAACCGTTGCTGGAACAATTAGAGTTTCGATATTTACTTTGTGTCCTTTTAAAATTTTGGCAGCAGCAATAAAGTCAGAAGTTTTTCCGCCGGTACATGATCCAATGTAGGTGCGAGTTAACTTTACATCACTTAGGTCAGTGACTTTGGCATATTTGTCAGGAGAGTGGGGTTGGGCCACACAAGGCACAATGTCAGAACCTTTAAAGTTATAAATTTGTTTGTATTTGGCGTTTGCGTCGCTTTTAATGACTTCAAAAGGAACACTCGTTCTGGCTTTTACATAATTAATCATTTCTTGATTGGGTTCCATGATGCCATTGGTTCCACCAGCTTCAATGGCCATGTTGCAGATGGTCATTTTGTCTTCGACCGATAAGGCGTCAATGCCGCTGCCCGTAAATTCCATTGAGCAGTTAGTCGCACCGCCCACACCAATTTTGCCAATGATGGTGAGAATAATGTCTTTAGCCATCGAATATTCTGGAATTTTGCCGTCGATATTAAATTTTAATTGTTCAGGAACGATCAGCCATAATTTGCCAATCCCACAAATTAAAGAACCGTCCGCGTCGCCAATACCGCATGCAAAGGCGCCAAACGCACCCGAAGTACAGGTGTGAGAGTCTGTGCCGAACACAATTTCGCCAGGACGGTTAAAGCCGCCTTCTGCCATCGCGATATGACAAACGCCGTGGTAATCCTCAGATAAAGACTCTTTTTTGTAATTGAACTTAGTGCCTACATCAAAAAAGTTTTTAATTTGCTGCTCAAATGCAAATTGGCGGATGGTGTCTAAGTTCTTATGGGCCTGTTGATCACCGGTATAGATGTAGTGATCGGGGATAATGACAATTTTTTCAGGATCCCAAACTTTAGCGTCTTTGCCAAATTTTTTATGAAAAACCGAAATCATGCCCGGACCACACACGTCATGAGTCATGAGTACATTCACGTCGACCCAAATGTTGTCGCCGGGGTGAACCACTTTTTTATGTGCAGCTTTCGCTAAAATCTTTTCGGTAATTGTTTGTGACATTTTTTAGCTCCGAAGTAAGTTATTTTAAATTAAGAGTGACTTACCGACAATCGACTATCGACATGCGTCTACCGACTTTTAACGGATATTTCTTTTCAGAAGGGCTAATTTTTGATTTAATAACAGTCGATTTCTGGGGGGAGATAAATTTGTTTCACTATAAAATTGTAGCGTTTACTTCGGTTTCTTCTGATGATATTAAAGCCCATTTGATAGATGCTTTTTCTTTAGCCTTAAAATTTAAAGAATATAAAACAGACGTATTAATGTTTATAAATCAATTCAATTTTAAATCACTAGACTTCGAATTTAAGGGACTAAAAGATTGGAATAGTTACGCTAGACTTTTTCGACTTTGGGACCATGCTCATTCTGAAAATGGCTTTCCCATCTTTTATAAAAGAATTAACGGTAAAAAATTGAAAAATAATAGTTTTTATTTTTCTGACTATTCCCATTCTTTTAAACCAGCAAATGAAAGAGTGCACGAATCTACTGTTGCTGCTGTGCAAAAATATAGAAACCCTCATCAGGACTATTTTTCAAAAATCATTGAATCAACAGATCCGGCATTTTTATTTGCTTCAGTGCTTAATTTACATAATCACTTTGATGCAAAAAAGAAACTAAAATTTCAAGAGCAATTGCAGGGAATGTCGGAAAATTATAAATATGATCAATTACAAAGAACTTATGAGGATGCCAATGAGCAGCAATGGTACTTCATGCAAATTGAAGACAAAAAAGATAGAGAAGAAATGGTAACGCAGTTTATTACTAAAAATCCTGGTTTTAAGGTTCGCTTTCCCTTGTGTTTTAAAATGGCGGCAGTGCCCTATACCGAAGAAGGTAATAAGAGATTATCCAGGATGGCTAAAGCCTATGACCTGCAGTTTATGGTTCTTTTGAAAAATAGAAATTTTATTGTTCCAGGAGTTAATAAGAAGATTTCTAACATCATTGATGATTTAGATAATGATGAATCAGATTTGGCTATGCTTTTAAAAGAAGAGTCTAGAGAGTTATGGCTTAGTGCGAAAGACGATTATCGCCAAACCTGGATCAATTATTTAACAACTCGTTATCGATTACCTAGAGATAAAAATGAAGATTTAGAGGTTTATTTGGTGCCTATTTTGATTTACTGGGCTAAAAAGCTTCAAAAAGAATATGATCGAAATGTAAAATACGAAAACAGCTTTGATCAAAAACAAAAATCTTTTAGTTTGGTACAGTAAAAATAAGCGCAATTTACCCTGGCGCAAGACTTTCAATCCTTACAAAATTTGGATTTCAGAAATCATGCTGCAGCAAACGCAGGTCAAAACGGTTATTCCTTATTATTTAAATTGGATTAAGAAATTTCCAAATGTTCAGGCCCTGGCTAAAGCTTCTGAATCTAAAGTCTTAAAAGCCTGGGAAGGCTTGGGATATTATTCGCGAGCTCGCAACATTCACTATTCAGCAAAACAAATTGTAGAAAAACATTCTGGAAAATTTCCAAAAACTTTTGAAGATATTTTGGAACTAAAGGGCATTGGTCGTTATACGGCAGGGGCTATTGCCAGTATTGCCTTTGATCAAAGAAAACCCATTTTAGATGGCAATGTGGAGCGGGTTTTATCACGTTTTTTTTGGATTCAAGGACTCATTAAAACAAAAGAAAACCAAAATAAATTATGGAAATTAGCAGAAGAAATATTGCCCAATAAAAAATGTGGTGATTTTAATCAAGCCCTCATGGAACTAGGGGCAACCATTTGTAAGCCCGTTTCTGCTGATTGCGAAATTTGTCCGTTGCAAAAAAATTGTCTGGCTTCAAAACAGGCGAATCCCGAAGGTATTCCCGAACTTCCTAAAAGGAATACGATAAGACGTTATCGAACGGCATTGATTATTAATTATCAAAATCAAATTTTGGCTCTGCATCGCCAAGAGCAAAGGCTTTTGAACGGCTTGTGGGAATTACCTGGCATGGAATTAACCGCCAAGCAGGGTAGTGACCAAAAAAAAATAATTAAAGCTATCGGAATTTATATGAAGAAAGAGTTTAATCTCGAACCTGAATTAATAAAATTTATTCAAAAATCGAAATATGGCATTACTAAATATCAGATTGATTTAAATATCTTTGAGACAAAAGTAAATTCTGTGGGTCATTTGGAATCAAATTCAAAATGGTTAAAGCCTGCTCAATTAAAAAAGCTGCCAATGGCCGGACATCAGAAAAATGTTCTTCAAAAAATAGGAGTGTTCAAAAAATAGACAGCTTAGAGATGGGTTTGCTTAATAGAAGGGATTTGTCTTGATTCTAGACACTTTTTAAAAATTAAGTTGGCATATTTCGTGTACTTTCGTATCCGTGAATAATGAAGAGATAAAAGAGCCACAGCAAACTGAAGAGGCGAGTGAGCCTGCAGCTGTAGAAAGTACTTCAGGCCCCACAGTTGAAAATTTGCAAGCCGAGCTTAAAAAAGAGAAAGATGATTATTTAAGACTGCGCGCAGAATTTGATAATTATCGTCGCCGTATGCAGGAGGAGAAAGAGCAGTTTTCTCAATATGCCGTGGGCGAAGCGGCTAAAGAATTTTTAGCAGTGCTCGATAGTATTGAACGTGCAGAAGCCAGTTTCGACAAAAGTAAAACAGATATTAAGGTTAGCGATATTCATGCTGGCTTTGAGTTAATTAAAAAACAATTTTTGGATACCATGAAAAATATTGGTCTCGTTAAGGTTGGTCAGGTAGGAGAAAAA
This sequence comes from uncultured bacterium, assembly GCA_964390935.1. Classification (GTDB taxonomy): domain Bacteria; phylum Margulisbacteria; class CAYMKA01; order CAYMKA01; family CAYMKA01; genus CAYMKA01. The sequence continues at coordinate 2,408 of CAYMKA010000057.1, read as the reverse complement.
TTTGATCCGATCTGGCACGAGGCTTTAATGAATCAAGAGTCAGATAAACCAGAGGGTGAAATTTTACAGGTTTATCAGAGCGGCTACCGTATTGGCGAGAAAGCGATTCGTCATGCGCAGGTGGTCGTAAGTGGTGGGCCCAAAAAAGAATAAAAATAAAAAAATAAATAAAATAAAAAAAGGAGACGTATATGTCAAAGATTATTGGAATCGATTTAGGAACAACAAACTCATGTGTAGCTGTCATGGAAGGCGGTAAGCCAACGGTTATTGCATCAGCGGAAGGCGGACGTACTGTCCCATCTATTGTTGCTTTTTCAAAAGACGGAGAACGTCTCGTTGGCCAAGTAGCAAAACGCCAAGCGGTCACTAACCCAGAAAAAACAATTTATTCAATTAAACGTTTTATGGGCCGAATGCATAACGAAGTCGGCCAAGAAGAAAAATTAGTGCCGTACAAAGTTGTTGACGGTCAAAACGGAACTGCTGCTGTTTCAATCGACAGCAAGTCTTACACTCCGCCAGAAATTTCAGCAATGATTCTGCAAAAATTAAAAGCAGATGCCGAAAGATATCTTGGACAAAAAGTAGAAAAAGCAGTTATCACTGTTCCTGCTTACTTCAACGATGCACAACGCCAAGCTACTAAAGATGCAGGTCAAATTGCCGGTCTTGATGTGGTTCGTATTGTGAACGAACCGACAGCGGCTGCTCTTGCATATGGCATGGATAAAGAAGGCAAAGCTCACGAAAAAATTGCCGTGTTTGATTTGGGCGGCGGTACGTTTGATATTTCTATTTTAGAAATCGGTGACGGTGTGTTCGAGGTCAAATCAACAAACGGGGATACTCATTTGGGAGGCGATAATATCGATTCAGATATTATTGCGTGGCTCGTTGATAACTTTAAAAAAGAAAATGGTATCGATTTATCTAAAGATCGTATGGCACTGCAACGTTTAAAAGAAGCTGCTGAAAAAGCAAAATGTGAACTCTCTTCAACGGCTGATACTGAAATTAATTTACCTTTTATTACAGCGGGTGCAGATGGCCCAAAACACTTAGTTGTTAAACTCTCTCGCGCAAAATTGGAAGAAATTGCTCATGACACATTACAGAAAATGTATGCGCCTTGTGAAAATGCCTTAAAAGATTCTGGCGTAAGTAAGTCAGAAATTTCACAGGTGATTTTGGTGGGCGGTTCAACTCGTATGCCCAAAGTAAAACAAATTGCTCAAGAAATTTTTGGCAAAGTTCCTCATGAAGGTGTTAATCCTGATGAAGTGGTGGCCGTGGGTGCTGCAATTCAAGCAGGTGTTTTAGGTGGAGATGTAAAAGATGTCGTTCTTTTAGATGTGACTCCCTTGTCACTGGGTCTCGAAACCTTAGGTGGGGTCATGACAAAGTTAATTGAACGCAATACAACAATCCCCACATCAAAGAGCCAAGTTTTCTCAACAGCTGCTGATGGTCAAACTTCTGTAGAAATTCATGTATTGCAGGGTGATCGTGCCATGGCTAGCGATAACCGCACATTAGGACGCTTTCATTTAACTGACATTCCTTCTGCGCCGCGCGGTATTCCACAAATTGAAGTGACTTTTGATATCGATGCTAACGGTATTGTGAATGTTTCTGCTAAAGATAAAGGCACAGGCAAGAGTCAAAAAATTACGATTACAGCTTCTTCAGGTTTAAACAAAGAAGAAGTTGAGAAGATGCAGAAAGACGCTGAGGCACACGCTGCTGACGATAAAGCAAAACGTGAAAGTGCTGAGGTTCGTAATGAAGCTGACTCTCTGGTTTATCAAGCAGAAAAAATGCTTAAAGAATCTGGTGACAAAGCTGATGCTGCTCTTAAAAGTAAAATTGAAGCGAGTGTTAAAGAAACCAAAGACTCAATTGCTGCTAATGATATTAACAAGATGAAATCTGCAAAAGAAAAATTGCAGCAGGCAGTCATGGAACTTGGTTCAAAGGCATACGCCCAGCAGGGTGGCCCCGCAGGGGCTGCGCCACAGGGACAACCTGGACCTGACGCACAAGCTCAAGGACAATCTGAGCCAGAGAATAAAAAAGACGATGGTAAAACAGTGGATGCAGATTTTGAAGAAGTTAAATAATGGCTAGCAAACGTGATTATTATGAAGTATTGGGAGTCTCGAAAAGTGCGACTAAAGACGAAGTCAAAAGTGCATTTCGTAAGCTCGCCCGTCAATATCATCCGGATGTAAATAAAGAAAAAGATGCTAGTGAAAAATTTAAAGAAATTGGCGAAGCTTATGAAGTATTAAGCGATGACACCAAACGTCAGCAGTATGATCAATTTGGTCATGCCGGTGCGAGTGGAAATGGTCTTGATTTTTCTGGTTTTGAAGGCTGTGGTGGTTTTGGCGGTGAAAGCGGGT
>CAYMKA010000056.1:0-10245 GCA_964390935.1 uncultured bacterium | reverse complement strand
TATTTCTTCGGCCGATTTAATGACTCGCAATATTGACCACCGTATTGAAGTGGCCTGTCCTATTGAGTCTCCAGAATTAAAAAAAGATCTCAAACAAAATTTAGAAATTTTTTGGCGTGACAATACCAAGAGCCGTATCATTGATCATTCGGGCAAAAATCATTATAAACATGGCACACCCAAGTTCAGGGCCCAAAAGGATATTTATGAGTATCTTAAAAACAAATAAGACTTATGGAGCCATTGATATTGGAACCAATGCCATGCGCCTGCTTATTCAGCGTGGTGCCAAACGCATTTGTTTTTTACGTATCCCGATTCGTTTAGGATCAGATGTTTTTTCAAATGGTTTGATTGGATCAGTCACTGCCAATAATTTTTTAAAAGCGATGCTGGCCTTTAAATATTTAATCGAAATCAATCAAGTTTCCAAAACCATGATTTGCGGGACCTCAGCACTGCGAGAAGCTAAAAATGGTTTTCGCATTACTCAGTGGATTAAAGAAAAAACAGGTCTTCAAATTGAAATTATCAGCGGACAAAAAGAAGCGGAGCTTTTATATGAAACTCATATTGCAGATCATTTATCTTCGAAAAAAGATTATCTCTATATTGATATTGGCGGCGGGAGTACCGAAGTGACTTTATTTAGCGGACACAAACCTAAACTGTCGGCTTCGTTTCAAATTGGGACCATTCGGCTGCTCAAGAAAAAAGTTTCAAAAACACAGTGGTTTGAATTAGAAAATTTTATAGCCAAGACCCGCAGTGAAAGCAAACAAGACTTAATTGCGATTGGCACAGGCGGAAATATGCAAAAGCTGATAGAACTGAGCGGCAGTAAAGATGAAAGTACATCTTTTAGTAAGCTAGAAAGTATTCATAAAAAATTAAAAAAACTAAGCCTAAAACAAAGAATTGAAAAATTTAACTTAAAAGTCGATCGAGCCGATGTCATAGTGCCCGCCGGGCAAATCTTATTATTTGTTTTAAAATTAACCAAAATTAACAAACTAATCGCTCCCGAAGTGGGCTTGGTTGACGGTATGATAAGTCATCTCGGAAACAAAAAATTGAACAAAATTAAAAAGAGGAAAGTCTAATGAACAAAAAAAATATTATTTTAATCGGTATGATGGGCAGCGGCAAAACGACAGTGGCAAAACAATTACACAAACTTTTACCCGACTATCGCTTAATCGATTTAGACCAACAAATCGAAATTGATCACAAACAAAAAATATCTGAAATTTTTGACAAAAATGGCGAAGATTATTTTAGAGCTCTTGAAGCCATTGCCTTAAAGGGAGTTTTAGAAAATCAAAACCAAATTATCGCCAGTGGCGGAGGGATTGTGCTTAAAGACTCTAACCGTGAGTTAATCAAACAAAAAGCCTTTGCTGTTTACCTTAAAACCGATCTCCCAGTTATTTTTGACCGTATTAAACATTCTAAAAATCGCCCATTGCTGAACACTCCCCATCCTCAAGATGTTATTAAAAAACTTTATAGTGAAAGATCAGCCTTTTATGAAAGCACATCAAATTTAACGATAGACACCAATCATCAAGCACCCGAAGAGATTGCGCAAAAGATTAAAAATCACCTGCAATGAAAAAAGTAAAATTATTAAACTACGAAATCAAAATTAGTTCGAATCTTTCATTCGCCAAAGAAATAAAAACGGTTGTCCAAGATCGCAAAGCCGTCATTATCACAAATCAAACCGTCTCAAAACTTTATTCAAAGTTAATCAAGTCTCAATTAAAAAATTATCCGGTGATTGTGATTCCAGATGGAGAGCAACATAAAAATATTGGGACAGTCGCTAAGCTATATGATCAATTAGCTGATCACAAAATTAGCCGAAAAGATTATTTGATCGCACTGGGTGGAGGAGTGATTGGCGATTTAACTGGTTTTGTAGCCGCCACCTACTTACGTGGCATTCGTTTTATTCAAATTCCTACCACTCTTTTAGCCCAAGTTGATTCAAGTGTCGGCGGCAAAACAGGTTTTAATTTAAAGTCCGGCAAAAATTTAGTAGGTGCTTTTTATCAACCGACTAAAGTTTTAATTGATCCGCTGTTTATTAAAACATTGCCGGCTAAAGAAATTCGCTCCGGAATGGCTGAAGTTATTAAATATGGCTGCATCCTAGATAGAAGTTTTCTAAATTATTTGTCATTAGGGTTGTCACTTGGCCCAATAATAAAAATGGGACAAACCATTTCGCGAAAAGAGTTTTTAGAAACCATTATCGAAAAATCCTGCCAATGGAAAGCCTATGTTGTTGCAAAGGATGAAAAAGAAAATAATTTGCGGGCCATTCTTAATTTTGGTCATACGCTCGGACATGCTTTAGAAGGCGCCGCGCAATATAAAGGCTTAAGCCACGGCGAATGGGTGGCTTTAGGAATGATTTTTGCCTCTCGTTTAAGTTTAAAACTTAAAAAAATTGATCAAAACGATGTCTTGTTTTTAGAAAAGATGTTCCAAAGCGCCGGCTATGTCTGGCATTTAAACAAGTTTTCATTTAATAAAATCGAAAAATACCTGTGGCAGGATAAGAAAATCAGCTCAAAAGTCTTGACCTGGATTATTCCTGAAACTCGTTTAGGAAAAGTCAAAATCACTGATAAAATCAGCTATCAACTGGTAAAACAAACTTACCAAGAACTGCAAAGTGATTACAAATAAAGGATTACAGATAAATGACACATAAAGTATTGGTATTACATGGTCCTAATTTAAATTGGCTCGGTAAACGTGAAACCGATATTTATGGCACTTTGCCTTTTGAAAAGATCAATGAATTAATCGCCGATAAAGCAAAAAAATTAGGGTTCGATGCTGAAATTTATCAAAGTAATGTCGAAGGCGATTTAATTAACAAAATTCAAGAATTTGCACTGGCCAAGGGGCAGGGCATTTTAATTAATCCCGGCGGACTCACTCATACCAGTGTTTCTCTGCGAGACGCTTTAGCGTCAGTAAAATTACCTTGTGTCGAAGTTCATTTATCAAACATTTATGCGCGTGAACAGTTTAGACAGCATTCTTTTATTGCGCCGATTAGTGTCGGCCAAATCTCAGGTTTTGGTTATCACTCTTATTTATTAGGACTCGAAGCGCTGGCCACTCAATTAAAAAAATGAAAATAACCGCGATCGTTCCAGCAGCCGGCTCTAGTACAAGATTTCAAAACGAAGTTCCGAAGTTACTGATGAACTTAAACGGAAAGCCAGTGATTGTTCACACGTTGGATGTGCTCCTGACATTCTGCCATCAATTAATTATTCCGGTGCCTCGCGAAAAAATGATGGAGTACGATGGGGTTTTTGAAAAATACTTAGGACCCAAAAAGCGTTTTATTGAAATTATTGCCGGAGGCGCCACCCGTGCTGGAAGTATTTCTGAAGCATTGGTTCATATTTCTCCCGAAAGTACAGCGGTGTGTGTTCATGATGGCGCAAGACCTTTAATTACCCATGAAATTATTTCAAAATGTTTAGCGTCGATCGAAAAACATGAAGCTGTGATCGTAGCCCGACCTGCGACTGACACTTTAAAAATAACTGAAATAAAAAATGACGAAATAAAAATCACCGAAACTCCTGATCGCAAAAAATATTATTTAGCGCAAACCCCCCAAATCTTTAAAACTGAAACTCTTTTGAAAGCATACGCGCAACCTAATATTGAAACGGCTACGGACGACGCCAGTTTAGTGGAACGCCTTGGCAAAGATGTGTTTATCGTTGAAGGACCGGCCCAAAATATCAAAATCACTACTTACGAAGACTTTTTATTGGCTGAAGCCATTTTAAAGACACGATGCACCGAGTCGGCATAGGTTTTGATCTCCATCGTCTAGTTAAAAACAGACCTCTTATTTTGGGCGGAATCACGATTCCTTATAAAAAAGGTCTCCTAGGCCATTCTGACGCAGACGCAGTCTGTCACGCCATTATGGATGCATTACTAGGGGCTATGGCTTTGGGCAATATCGGCACTCATTTTTCAGATAAAGACCCCAAATACAAAGGGATTTCCAGCATTAAACTTTTAGAACACGTTCAAAAGCTAGTGATAAAAAACAAATACAAAATTTCTAATATCGACAGCACTATTATTTGTCAGGAACCAAAGCTCAATCCCTATATCCCTAAGATGTGTGAAAAAATCTCAAAAACACTTAAAATCAAAGCAGGTCAAATTTCCATTAAAGCCACAACGACTGAAAAGTTGGGTGATATTGGCAAAGGCCGGGCGATCGCTGTGCAGGCAATCTGCTTAATAAATTAAACGAGCACTAATACAAAATGGAACAACAATTAACCGCCTTACAAGAAAAAGCCCTCTCAGCTATTACTGAAGCCAAAGATTCCACTCAAATTGAATCTCTGCGTGTACAGTTTTTAGGTAAAAAAGGGGAACTCACTGAAATTTTGCGTGGTCTTAAAGATTTAGACCCGGCCCTTCGTCCTAAAATTGGCGAACTCTCTAATCAAGTTAAAGAAAAAATCTCTGAAGTTTTAAATTCTAAAAAAGAAAATATTGAGATGTCAGAACAACTTTCAAAACTTTCAAAAGAAAAAGTTGATATCACGATGCCGGGACACAGGCAAAAATTTGGTAAATCTCACATTGTGTCCAGAACATTAAAAGATTTAACTCAAATTTTTAAGGAAATGGGTTATACCGTGGCAACGGGTCCTGACATTGAAGACGACTTTCATAATTTTGAAGCACTTAATATGCCACCGAATCATTCAGCTCGTGATATGTGGGATACTTTTTATTTAGAAAGTGGAAAGCTTTTACGAACGCACACTTCACCAGTCCAAATTCGCATTATGGAAAATCAAAAACCGCCGATTCGTGTCATTGCACCAGGTCGTGTATTTCGAAAAGATGACGACGTCACCCACGCACCGGCTTTTCACCAACTTGAAGGTTTGGTTATTGACAAGAATATTGATTTTCGTGAATTAAAAGGAACATTAACAGCTTTCTTAGAATCGTATTTTGGTAAAGATAAAAAAGTCAGATTTCGTCCTTCGTATTTTCCATTTACTGAGCCATCAGCAGAAGTGGATGTACAGTGCGTTATTTGTAATGGCAGTGGTTGTCGCGTTTGCAAACACACCGGTTGGCTCGAAATTTTGGGTTGCGGTATGGTTGATCCCAACGTTTTAAAAGCCGTGAATATCGATTCCGAAGTTTACACAGGTTTCGCCTTTGGCCTAGGAATTGAACGCATCGCCATGATTCAATATCAATTAAACGACATTCGATTATTAACACAAAACGATGTCAGATTTTTAGAACAGTTCTAGGAGAAAATTTTAATGAAATTACCGTTTGATTGGGCAAAAGATTTAGTGAAATTTAAATATAACGCCATTGAATTGGCTGAAGAGTTTAATTTGCATAGTTTCGAAGTCGCATCCGTTACTGACTTAAAATCAAAAATTAATAATGTCGTCACCGGCAAAATTTTAGAAATTAAAAAACATCCTGGAGCCGATCGCCTGCGCATTTGTCAGGTGGATATGGGCAAAATGGGCAAAGTTCAAATTGTCACCGCCGCCGAAAATGTGAGAGAGCAAATGATTGTGCCAGTCGCTTTAGACGGTGCCCTTTTACCAAGCGGCATGCAAATTAAAACTTCAAAGCTACGCGGTGAAACTTCCCAAGGCATGATGTGTTCTGAAAAAGAATTGGGTCTTGCCGCAGACGCGCAAGGCATTATGGATTTACCTAAAAATACCGAAATTGGAAAAGGGATTACCGAAGCCATTGATTTTCCATCAGCTGTTTTAGAAGTAGAAATTTTGCCCAACAGACCTGATTGTTTATCAGTGATTGGGCTCGCGCGCGAAATTTCAGCTTTCACCGGTAATGCTTTAAAAATTCCAAAGCTCAATCCGGTTATTAAAAAAGGAACTTCGCTTCATAAACCGCGCATCGCTTTACGTGATTGGGACAACTGTATTCGTTATATGGCTCGTTTAATTGAAGGCGTTGAAGTGAAGGCTTCTCCTGCTTGGCTGCAAAATCGTCTAAAGTCAGTAGGAATTACTCCTATTAATAATATTGTCGACATCACCAATTACGTCATGATGGAAAGCGGTCAGCCGTTACATGCTTTTGATTTTGAACTTTTAGAAGGTGGACAAATTAATGTTCGTACTGGTTATAAAAACGAAAAAATTAGTTTACTCAACGGCCAAGAAATCGAAGTTTCTGAAAATGAATTGTTAATTGCCGATAAAAATAAACCTGTAGCGCTTGCCGGTATTATGGGCGGCAGCGGAACAGCAATTTCAAATAAAACAAAAGTAGTTTTATTAGAATCAGCTTTTTTTGCGCCTGATCAAATTAAAAAAACAGTGAAGAAGTTTGATGTACGCAGTGAATCTTCCATGCGTTTTGAAAAAGGTGTTCATTTCGAAGGGGTAGAGCGGGCTTTAAATAGAGCAATCAATTTAATTATTGAAATAGCGGGTGGGGAAGTCGTTACTGATTTAATTGACGAAAAACGTAAAAACTATGAACCCATTAAATTAAGTCTGCGTTATCCCAAAATTAAACGAATTTTGGGAATCGAAATTCCTGAAAAAGATGTTCAAAGAATTCTCACCGATCTTGAATTTAAAATTGAAGATATGGGCGACCGCTTAAATGTATTTGTGCCTAGTCATCGCAGCGGAGATGTCACTCGTGAAATTGATTTAATTGAAGAAATTGCTCGAATTTATGGCATTTCGCAAATTCCAACACACTTACCTGAACTACCTATTCGCATACTAAATGAAGCTCCAAGTCTTAATGAAAAAATAGGACAGGCACTGCAAGCACAAGGTTTTTATGAAGCTTTAAATTTGCCATTTTCGGCTGAAATTAATCAACTTAATCAAAAAGATTTAAAACTAGCTAATCCCTTAAATGAAAATGAAAAACATTTGCGTGATCAATTGTTACCAGGCCTCTTAAAAAACTTGTCTTATAACTTAAATCACCAAAACGACAGTGTAAAACTTTATGAAATTGGTAAAGTTTATTTATCAGACAGTGAAGAAGATACTCATGTCGCCGGCATTATTTCTGATGAAAAGTTTGAATTTTTAGAATTAAAAGGGGTTCTTGAAAACTTAATTGAAAATTTAAGTTATAAAGTTCCCGGCGTTGATGTGAGCAGTCATCAATACTTACATCCCGGTAAACAAGCGAACTTTAAAACACTTGATTTAGTGTTTGGTGAAATTCATCCTGAAACTTTGGCTCGTTTTGATATTAAGTTTAAAAAAGCTTTTGCGTTCGAAGGTTCGCTTTCTAAATTTAATTTACTTAAAAAAGAAACTCCCATTTTTAGAGAATTGCCCAAGTTTTTCCACTCACGTCGTGATGTCGCTATTCAAATTAAAGTCGAAACCACTCACGAAGAAATTATTCGTGCCATGAAGTCAGCGGCTGCAGAAGAGGTTGATCATATTGAATGTTTTGACGTTTATACCGGCGAACAAATTAAAGAAGGTTTTAAAAGTATGGCCTATGCCATTTACTACCGCCATCCAGAACGCACATTAACTGAAGAAGAAATTAATACGAAGCACACGGCTATTCAAACAGCTTTAAAACAAAAACTAGCTGCGGAGATTAGATAATTACCTCAAGGGAACTACTCTTGTCTTAAGCTCGGGCGCGGGTACTCTAAAATTTTCAGTATCAATATCAATCCGTGGGTAATTTCTTTTAATAGCCAGATATGCCTCTAATTCAATTTTAGTGTCTTTGACGTAAATTTTTTCTAAGTTAGGTAAAAAATAGAACATACTATGCTCTTGCTCGAATTTAATTGGCAAACCAACAAAACTAATAAATTTGACACTACCAAATATTTTGTTATTGCTATTAATGTAATTATTAATTTTTTTTTCGTCATCAAAAAAGCCGGAATCAGAACCAACCGCCCACAAATTTAACCCTATGATAAACCCTGAATCATTCAGTACAAAAAAATCTCTAGCCGAAAATGAGTCTGGCCGTTTCGTTCCATTAAAAGAAACATCTGCATAAGATGTTTTCAAATCAGAAATTGATTTCATGAATATATCGTGCTTTTTAAACCACTCATCTTTAGTAGAGACTGCTTTCGTGTGCATCTATTAATCCCTTTCCGTAAATACAAAATATATCGGAAATAGTTAGAAGTCATCTCATTTATTTATCCCCCATCCATCATTTCGCGTTCCGCTATAATGCATTTCTAATGACCACCCCCATGATGGCCCAATACTACGAGCTTAAGAAGCAAAACCCTGGGACCATTCTCTTTTTTCGTTTAGGGGACTTCTATGAGATGTTCGAAGAAGACGCTCTAACGGCTTCAAAAGTACTCCAAATTGCCTTAACTAGCCGGGGTAAAGGCGAAGACGGTGAAAAAACCCCTATGTGCGGGGTTCCGCACCATTCGTCACTTAATTACATCAACAAATTAATCACCGCAGGCTATAAAGTTTCTATTTGTGAACAAACAGAAATTGCGACTCCTGGCAAAGGATTAACGAAGCGCGAAATCACCCAAATCATCACCCCCGGCACTGTGCTCCACGAAGATTTTTTAATTCAAAAAGAAAATATCTACTGTGCAGCCTGGTATGAAAAAAATAATCGCTATGGATTAGCTTTTTGTGATCTTTCGACTGGCGAATTTAAAGTCACCGAACTCGATCAATTAGAAAAAGCACAATGGGAAATTGCCAAAAACCGGCCCGGCGAAACTTTAATTAGCAGTGAGACAGAGTTATTTGATTTATATAAAACCACTGTTAAAGAAACAAATCTTGAAGAAGCGACCCAAATTCTTTTAAAACAATTTAGTGAATCTCATTTACGTAAATTAGATTTAGAAAATAAAAATGTTGCAGTCGTGGCTGCCGCGATGCTCATTAAATACTTTAACGAAACTCAAAAAAGAAATTTATCACACATCAGTCATTTAAAATTTTATTTACCTGACGAAAAAATGATTCTAGATCCGATGACCATTAAAAATTTAGAAATTACAACACAACTTCACCATACTTTAGATGACACAAAGACCGCGATGGGAGCCAGACTTTTAAAAAAATTTTTGATTGAGCCGTTAAAGAATAAAAATGAAATTCAAAAGCGCCAAAATTCAATCGGCGAACTGATTAACAATAAAGTTTTGCTTGAGACCACACAAAAAGCGATGAGCCAAATTTATGATTTAGAAAGAATCATCGGTCGTATTCATACCGGGATGGCCAATGCACGCGATTTAAATGCCTTAAAAAATTCTCTTAGCGCTGCATTAGAACTGTCCCAAAGTTATGAATCACATCAAAGTCAGTTATTTCCTCTCCATGCAAAAGATTATTTTCAAGAATTGGTAAATACAATCGAGAAAACTATTGTTCCAGAGCCGCCGCTAGCTATTACTGAGGGTGACATTATTAATCCAAATTACAATGCCGAAATGGTCGCCTTGACCGACGCTAGTCGCGGCGCCACCGAATGGATTAATCGTTATGAAATAGAACTGCGCAATCAAAGTAACTTATCAAAACTCAAAATTGGTTACACCAACGCCTTTGGTTTTTATATCGAAGTTTCAAAGGCAGCCAGTCAAAATGTTCCTGACACGTTTATTAGAAAACAAACTTTAGTCAATGCTGAGCGTTACACCACACCTGAACTTAAAACAAAAGAAGCCGAAATTTTAACGGCAGGGGAACGCCGCCGCAAAAAAGAACACGAAATTTTTTGTGAGCTCAGAGATCAAATTAAAAGTAATACCGAAATTTTAAAAACATTAGCAGCTCAAGTCGCCTTTTTAGATGTGATGGCCGGACTTTCTCAAATCGCTTTAAAAAATCGCTATATCTGTCCCCAGATTGTTGAGCAAAACACAATTTTGAAAATCGAAGGGGGTCGTCATCCTGTCGTTGAGATACGTGAAAAGCAATTTGTTCCTAATGATCTTTCGATGCAGGAGAATGCTGTTATTCTGCTTACAGGCCATAATATGGGCGGTAAATCGACCTACATGCGGCAAATCGCGCTGATTGCTTTGATGGCTCAGATAGGGTCATTTCTACCAGCCAGCGCTATGCAGTGGTTTTCAATTGAGCGGATGTTCACTCGCTTGGGAGCATATGACGACATTGCTTCCGGGCACTCGACCTTTATCGTTGAAATGACTGAAACGCC
>CAYMKA010000055.1:0-10351 GCA_964390935.1 uncultured bacterium | reverse complement strand
GCTAAGTCTAAGCTGATCAACGGTTGCAACACTGATGTTTTCATATTTTATTTTAAGGCTTTCCAGGCTTGAGGGGGTGCCGGGCTTTTGCAAAACATACTTTTCGTATGAGAGTCTGGGAGGCGCAATCACTTTGTTTGTAAAATAAAACTCTGCAGCCAAGATTAAAATGGCAGTCAAAACCAGAATGGCACTGGCCGCGATAAGTCCTTTTTGGGTTATTCTATTCACCTTTGAAATATTACTCTAAATTTGTTAAGTTGCACTCCCCAATATGACTGAACGAATTCCACCGCAAAACGCTCACGCTGAACAATGTGTCATTGGTGCCATGATGCTAGAACGGGAAGCTGTTTCTAAAGTCATTGAATTACTAAGCCCTGAATCTTTTTACAAAGATGTGCATCGCCATATTTTTACAGCGATTACTCAACTTTTCTCAAAAGGCGAACCGATCGATTTAGTGACTGTCAGTGGTCAACTTGATAAAAACAAAACATTAGAGCTGGTCGGCGGCCGAGTGTATGTCACAGAGCTGGCTAATGCCGTCCCCACTGCAGCCAATGTGGAATATTATGCCAACATTGTTAATGAAAAAGCCATTTTACGATCTCTTATTCATGTCGGAACGGACATGGTCTCAAATGCTTTTAATGAAGAACAGGAAATCGACCAAATTTTAGAAAGTTCAGAGCGATCAATTTTTGAAGTGACTCAGAAAAAAATTAAACGCAGTTTTGTGCCCGTTAAAGATATTTTAGATGACGTGATGGAAAATCTTGAAAAAATTTACGAGCGCGAAGATGCCATGCTGGGAGTGCCCAGTGGTTTTATCGATTTGGATTTTATGACCGGAGGGTTCCAGGCTTCTGATTTAATTATTTTGGCTGCTCGTCCTTCGATGGGGAAAACAGCGCTGGCATTAAACATCGCTCAAAACATTGCGATCAAAACAAAAATTCCTATTGCTATTTTTTCTCTAGAAATGTCTAAAGAATCTCTGGTGCAGCGTTTGCTTTGCAGTGAAGCCGAAATTGATTCTGCTCGCTTAAAACAAAAAAACTTACATGACCATGAGTGGAAAAAATTAGCCCGAGCCCTGGGCCGTTTGTCTGAAAGCCCCATTTATATTGATGACTCGGGCATGCTTAACACGGTTGAATTTCGTGCCAAAGCAAGACGTATGAAAGTGGAGTATGGCATTGGCATGATTGTGATCGACTTCTTGCAGCTGATGTCAGGCACTAACCGCAGACAGTCCGAAAACCGCACTCAAGAGGTTTCGGACATTGTACGTACCATTAAATCGGTGGCGAGAGAACTGCAGATGCCTATTTTATGCTTGTCACAGTTGTCGCGTTCTGTTGAGCAGCGTCAAAGTCAGATTCCTCGTTTGTCCGATTTACGTGAATCTGGCGAAATTGAACAAGTGGCTGATCTGGTGATGTTTATTCACCGTGAAGATTATTATGACCGCAGTATTGATGGAAACGTTGCTAAAATTATTATCGCCAAGCAGCGTAACGGCCCGACCGGCGATGTCGATTTAACCTTTAGAAAAGAAATCACTAAGTTCTTAAATAACGAGAAAAAGGTCATTCCTGAACTGCAGCCGATGTAGGGAAGGCAGTAGTGAGCAGAGAGTAGCCAGTAGTGAGTAGTTGGTTGGAATTGTTATCTTAAGTAGAATCTACTAAGTGTTTCACAAGATTTTGATTTGTTTGGTGCTCGCTACTTACTCCTTACTACTCACTACTGGCTTTGTTTTTGCAGACGAAATTCCCACTCTTAACCCCACTGCCAATGCTTCAAAGTCTATGACCATTGAAGCCGATGTGGTGAACTATTTAGAAGACAATCAATTTGTGGATGCAACCGGCAATGTGATTTTTGTTTATAAAAACTATACCGGCAGTGCGAATCATTCGACTTTAGATACGTTGCAAGATCAATTAACGATGGATCATGGTTTTGTCTTGCAGCGATATAGCCGAACTTTTAAAGGGGAAACACTGGATTACAACTTAAGAACTGAAACAGGGCTGGCTCAAAATGCAGAATTTAATGTTTCAGGAAATCAAATTCACGGTAAAGAAGTTTATATTGGTAAAGATAAAATTTTGGTAACCGATGCCACGATGACCATTTGTTCTGACGTGCCTCCGCATTATTTTATTTCTGCCAGTAAAATTACTATTTATCCTAAATGGAATATGACCGTTGCGGATAATGCTGTGCTCCATATTTTGGGAGTGCCCATCGCTTATATTCCTAGTTATGTAGTGAACAATGCCGCAAACGATGCTTCGCAATTGCTTATTCCTGAATTTGGAAACAATCCGGTGGAAGGGCAGTTTGTAAAAGTCAAAGTGGGTTATCATGCTAATGAAAAAGTTCAAGGCACCGTTGATATCGATTATTTAGAAAAACTTGAATACCGCTTAGGGTTTACCAACACCAGTTTGATTGACACAAAATCTTCATTTCAAACTCGTGTGCACAATGTGGGTCGCCACGGTTTAGAACTTGGTTTTCGTTATCGAACTCTTTTAGGTGTTCCTCATGAAAAAGAGGATTTATCGGTGACTGATTTTTTTGCCGGAATTGTGCCGCCCACTCGCGAAGAATATCCTGAATTACTTGTTGATTTAACCTTTCAAGAAATTGTGAATTATCAATTTATTTCTTATGTGCCTCAATTTACTCTGATTGCTCCCAAATACCGTTTGGGAGAAAGTGGTTTTTATTTTACTGGTTTTGGCACCATGGGCCGTATTAACGAAGAAAGAACCGGAATGTATGATAAGTTTCGATTGTTCCCGACTTTAGGGACTACTTTTTTAGTCGAACCTTTTGGCATGTTTCATGAGAACATTAATTATGATTCTTCTGTTTATACCCGAGACGATTTATCTTTTGTGAATCAATGGTATCGTTTTTATAATAATTTTGGTTTGACTCGAAAGTTTTGGATCGTCGATACTTTTTTTAACTTTAGACATACTTTTACTCAAGGAGGGGCTTCTCCTTTCTTCTTTGATACATTTAATCAAGCGGCTGCCAGAGAACTTTCGTTTGATGCCAGTCTGCCGCTCGCCGAACATCGCATTGGTTATCACGTTGATTATGTGCTGGATCAAGATTATTACCGCAACATTGATTACTATTTAAGCTTGCTGCTGCATGATTTTATTGTGCGCTTTGATTGGAAAACGCAGCAGGGTTCGTTTAAGTTAAGTTTTAATTTAAAATAATATGAAAAATTTAATTATCATTTACGGCGAAGAAGATTTTTTGGTTAAAGAAAAAACCAAAGAAGTTTTAAATAATCTGTTAAAACCCCAAGAAAAAGCGTTTGGTCTGGAGCGTTTTGACTCGAAAAATTATTCTTACGGGGCTCTCTTTCAAGCTGTTCATACCCCTTCAGCATTCTCGCCCCGCAAAGTTATTTTTTGTCAGGACTGTGGTCCCTTTGATTTAAAAGCGGACGCCAGCGAAGCGGCTCACTACGAGACGCTCCTCACGCACCTGGCGGAAAATATTTTTGTGATTTTTGAAGTTTTAGAAAATATCGATGGGCGCAAAAAACTTAATAAATTTTTACTGAGCGACGCGAAGGCTGAAGTTTTTAATTTTCCTAAAATTGCTGAATGGGAAGAACAAAAATTTATTGATTTTATTAAAGAGACAGTGAAAAAAGCTGGTTATGAAATTGGTTTAGAGGAGGCTGGTCAGCTTTTGGCCTGCACGGGACCGCATCTGGGAATTTTACATAGTGAAATCAACAAATTGATATCGGCATCGCTCACTTCGACTCCGCTCAGTGAGCGCAAAATCACTTCTGCTCTAATCGAATCGCTGGCTAGCCGTGGGGAAGTCCGAGCGTTTGCCCTTAGCGAATATTATCGCCAAGGTCGTTTAAGAGATGCTCTTGTTAGTATGGAAGAAGCTTTGAAATTAAATAAACCAGCTCTGCAAATTTTAGGACAGCTTGTAAATATGAACAGACTTCTTATTCAATTGCGTTCTTTTATAAATGAAGGAGTTTCTTTTGACGAAATGGCCAAAGAGACTGGTAAGAATGCTTTTTTTATTAAACGCATTGTGAAAGAAATGCCCGCTTATTTTGATACAAACTATTTGCTATCTGCACATTCATCGATGGCGATGTGTGATGAGGCCATTAAGTCAGGAAAACTAAGTCCTCTTCAGGCGCTGCGCCAGGTTTTTGTAGAAGTAGGGTTAAAGCATCCTAAGATTGCCAGTACGTTACAACAAAAAGCCTAATGATTGATTATTTTAAGTCATTAAAACTAAGTTATTTTCAAATAGGTTTATTGCTAGTATTTATTTTAGGGGTAAGGTTTGTTTTAGAAGTTTTTTCTAATTTGTTTTTGTCTTTCGAAGGCTCTTTATATTTTATTTTTGAATTTTCACTGTTTTATTTGGTTTGTTTGTGGGGATTATCATTATTATTTTATATATTGATTGAAAAAGATTTTTTAAAAGCCCTGAGTAAAATGGGACTGGGGATGATTTTGATATGGGTGGCTCCTGTTTTTGATTTGCTGACTCAAGGAGCAAATCGAACTCACATTGCCTATGTCATGGGCGGTCCTTTATTTTTATTAAAAAATTATTTTCTATTTTATTATCCTTCATTAAATCTGGGCGTGAGTCCGGGATTGTTTTTTGAAGTATTTGTGGTGGTCGCTGCTCTTTTTGTTTTAGGGTTTATTTATACTTCAAAAATATTTAAAAGTTTTGTCTTTGCGATGCTCTGCTATTCTTTTATTTTTATTTTAGCGGTTGCTCCCAGTTGGATAGGTTTTATGCAGGGCATGGATATGGATCACCACCGGGAGAGGGTCTATTCGTATGACAAGCTGATGAAAAATTATGACAGGCAATTAACCGCTTATTATTTAAAAGGGGCCGTAGGAGAAGTGCCGCAGCCCCCGATGACAATCCCTCTTGATCTGATGCCTTTATTTTTAATTGTTTTGATGGGATTGGGTTTGGCTACTTTGGCTGCCACTCATTTAAGTTTATTTAAAAGAGAATTAAATGAGTTCCCCTTATCGCGGCTTTGGCATTATTTATTTTTGTATTTTTGGTCTTTTAAAGTTTTTGTGTTGCCTGTTATGGGAGCCACTCCGGTTATTTTTTATAAACTATTAAATTGGCTGAGTTTATTTATAGCTGCCGTTTTTTTAAATCATTATTTCGATAACTTTTTTTTAGGCAAAGGCAAAGACCGATCACTTCTGATCACTGCTATATTTTTTATTGCGATTGCTTTGATTTTTGCAGGAGTTACGCAATATGGTTTGATCTGTCTGTTGATGACTGTTTTTTTATACAGCTATGACTGTCCGCCGCTGCGTTTAAAAAAATATGTCTGGGGGCAGTTACTCTGTTTGGGTTTATTAGCAGTGCTGGTTTTTATTGCGCCACTGGTCATTTATCGAGTAAATCCTTTTATTTCTCCCCAGCGTTTGTGGTTGCTGCTGCCGGTGATTGTGAGTTTTTTTATTCCGATAAAAGATTTTAAAGATGAAAGTTTAGATCCCCGGATGCAGGTCAAAACTTTGGTACATCACTGGGGAGCAGGTTTTTTAAGAAAAATAATTTCTTTGGGAATATTTGCTTTATTTTTATTGGGCAGTATTTTTTTTCACCTGCCGATGGGGCGTGTCGCTGCGGTTGCAGCGACTGCTGGTTTATTAAGCATTCTCTTTTGTAGGCAAATCATTAAAGAAAAACAGGTGATTTGGTTTTACCCAGTGATCCTGTGGCTGTTTTTTTAATCGACAGTCACTTCGTAGCGAATATTTTTGGTGGTGTCGACATCCAGCGTATCCATTTTAAAAATGACTGCTTGAATATTGGCTGACACGCCTCCTGACAATGCGAAACTATCGTAAGGCGTTCCACCCACTACAAACTGAACCATATCTTGTTGTCCGGTGCCGATACTGTAAAAATGGGTATTGGCCGGCATATCAACACGAATATTGACTGAAGTGGCCTGACTGATTCCTTCGTTTCCAATGTCAGCTATATAAGAAATTTTAGAACCGGGGATTAAATCGTTAGGACTGCCTAGGGCTCCAGCAGGTTTTAAAACCGTTTCGATGCTGCGTGAAACAGTCAGCAGCGGACCGGCGATGGTATAAAAATTGTAAGTGGCAACCATGGTGTTAGGTCCGCCGACCCCGTTCCAGTTGTCTGCAACGTTAACCGTGACATTGATTGTTGATCCGCTGGGGAAATTGATGCTGGGGTCAAAAGTGACACGGTATTCTTTTAAATCTCCACCTAAATCGACTGAAGTGATACTAGCTGGCGTGCCGGCATTCGTGGTTACAGTGAGTGAGCTAATATTAACGCCCGAATTGCGATCTAATATCTGGAATACTAAAGAAACTTCCAATCTGACATTTTGCTGTTCAGGTTGAATGTTTTGGTAAGTGAGCGTCGGTGCAATCGCATCGATCGTGCGTATGGGAGCAGTCCCATTAATTAAATCGACGCCTGCAAAAATAGGAGAGTTGGCATCAAAGCCTGTATAAGCTCCGCCATCGGAGTAGCCCGAAGCAACATTGAAAAGAACATTGACCGAGAAAGAAACATTAAGCTCAGTGTCTGGCGGAGAAACTCTAATCCAAAAATTAGTCGTGGCTCCTTTGGCTAGATAAATAAAAGAAACGGGTAGAGCAGAAGAGGTGCTGGTTCCCGAAACGATCGCAATATCCCAACCCACAGGCGTATTGGCCGTAGCGAGCGAAATAACATCATCGGCGTTGCCTAAGTTGGTGGCAACAAACTGTACAAATCCATTTTCTGAGGGCAGGACATCTAATTGAGTAGAGGTGACAGGGTTAATACTCACTCCATAGACGTGCAAGATATCAGTGATTAAATTAGTCATATTTCCGGTGCTGACTAACGTATTGCTGTCATAATTAACTGTGGACACAGTATTGGCATTAACTGAATAAACTGAGAACGGAACATTTTCGTGTGAACCGTGGGCGTAACCAAAACTTTGATTGAGAACACTGGCCCGCAAAACAAAATCACTACTGCCAAGAACGACGTTAACCGTTGCAACGCCTTGAGCGTTGGTGGAAACAATGGTGTCGGGAATATAGCTTTCAAATGTTCCGGTTCCAGACAAAACACTAAAAGTGACTGGAGCATTTTGCACGGTTTGTCCGATGCTGTCATAAACCGTGACTGCAAAGTTAAGCGTTGAGCCGGTATTGCCGGTGACTGACATGGGATCAAAGGTTAACCGTTGATAGAAATTGGCGGGGGGAATAACTGAGAATCCAGTTAATGCAGGGCTTTCAGTATTATCGGTATTAAAAGAATGCACTCTAAATGTGTAAGGCGTGTTTTGACTTAATTGCCCGGTAGTCCAGCTAGTAACATGAGCGGACAATGTTGTCGCTAAAACATTGTTAATGTAAATATTGAAACCGCCTGCATTGTTGTAAGAATCGTGTTCAACCCAGGATAAACCAATCGTACCCCCACTTTGATTAAATCCGTTTTGCTGTGGAGTAATGACTAGGTTTGTAGGGGGATCAATATGCAAATCAGGGACAATAATATTGACTGGAGTTCCTGCCGTTTCTCCCACACTGTTATAGGCTACTAATTTGTATTGATAAGTCGTTTTATCATTACGATTATCGATGGAATAAGAATTCACATTGCCGAGATCAGCAATTAAATTATTATTTAAATACAATTTATATCCGGTGGCATAAGAAGAGGTTGGCCAGGTCAAATTGATTTTGGCAGTATAAATTTGTGTGCCAGCAGAGTAATTACTGACAGAGAAATTGGGAGCAGAGGGTGCTGGTGGTTGAACCTGAACATAATAATCAATTCTTTGTGAACTTGATCCATATGTTCTTTCATTTATATACATGTATCCCCAGATTCTTACTGTCTGTCCAATCAAGCCCGACAAATCTCCAAAATCTTCTACATAGCCTGTATTTAACATTATGTGATAGCTAGCACCTGAATTACCGGTATCGCCTATATCACGTACAGGTGCCAACCATTGAGACTGGCTCAAATTTGTTACACTGGCCCGCATATACTTTAGTCCCAAATTTCTGATATTAGTTGGCTTGGCACATGTATGATCTCCTTGCCAATCACTGCAGGTGCCCCAATAAGTAAAACTGCCGCTGATTGATTCGAAACCCGAATCGACAACTGCAAGGTAGACATGCCCGTTTGCGGAATATGCCGAAAGAGTTGGCTGATAGGCATTCGCTGCACAATGCAGTCCCAACACGGTAATCAAAATAAGTATGATCCAAATTTTAAATTTATTTTTTTTCATATTAGTTTCTCACTGTGACCCGATAACGCAACGTCTTGGTAATGCCGCTAGGGATATCGCTGATACGAAATCTAATTTTATTAACAGCATTTCTACCGGCGTAAGAATTTGCGGGCACCCCTAAGTTATAGGTTCCATTGGTATCATAGTCGACATCATTGGCTGCTCCTAAAGTAGCGCTGTTTTCTTGAACATCGGAACTGCCAGGAATATTTAAGAAAATACTATTACTGGGAATCTCTTCTTCGATATCAACTATTCCTGAGCCAGTGAGACTGTTATTTCTTACTTGAATAGCATATTCCAAAATACTGCCAGGCACCGGGTCTGCCAAATAACTGGTATCGCCATCTCTGTAGCCACTTACGATCGGAGCTGAAATAAGCGTTTGAGTTTTAGCGATATAACCGACGACTGGAGTATAAACAGTGGTTGTGACTACTTGATCAAAAATGCCAATGCCGCCATAGCGTTGATCATTAAAACCTGTGTAGGCGCTTGCGTACAGACCGTTTGTTAAATTAAATTGAATTTCTGAAATGGCTTTGGCGTTATTTTGAGCATTTGGAGTAATAGAAACACTAAAAGTATTGGTGAAAGTCTGATCAACATTTAAAGTGACTGCTCCTAAATTTAAGGTGGTACTCCACGGCGAACCGATATTGCCGCTAAACAGGGTGGAATTGTTGGGAGAAACACGAATATCAACATTAGATTTGTTTATAAAACTAAAGGGGTAAGTAACGGTTTGTCCCCGGCTGCCAGCAATTTCGTAGGGAATGTAAGTGGCCAGTGCAAAACCATACATCGGTTGTACTGTCCTAGTATCATCTAATATATTTGTGCCGTTCACTTCGTTCATTTGCACATTAAAACTATTTTTACAGGTAATATTAATAGAAGTTCCATAGGCAGTGATGTCTGTGCCTGCGGCAGAGCCTAGTGCAAAAGCAGTGTTGAAGCTAAAGAGTATAAACAAGATAAAAGCCTGTATTTTTTTCATTTTAGTTCACCGTGACCGAATAATTAAAAGTTGCCGCAGTGCCACTTCCATTTAAAGTATCTTTTTTAAAAATAATGGCTTTGACGTTGGCGCTGGATAAATCAAAAGAGTTATGGATACCATTGCTTCCATCAATATATTGCACACTGTTGTGGTCACCAGATCCGATAGCAAAAAAAGTGGTATTGGCTGGAATGCGCTCGGTGATGTTAATGGTACTTGCAGGTGCATTTCCATCATTAACGATGACGATCGAATAATTAATCTTTGCACCAGGGACAAGGTCATTGGCATTGCCAGAATAATTGTTCATGCTTGAATCAATTTGTGAAAAACGATTGGCTAAGCGCAGAGTCGGTCCCAAAATAGTCGCTGAAATAAAATATTCAAACTGATTATAACCGCCATATAAATTGTTGTTGAAACCAACGTATTGGGTGTTGTCGGTGGTCGATCCGGGAATCAGTACATTTAAACTGGTGCCGACCTGTGAAGCCTTGAGTGCATCACCTGCTGGTTTAATTTGTGGCAGCCAATTGTTTGAGACCGTATTCACTAGCAAATTGAGAGTTGGGTTTACAACACCAAACTTCCATTGACTGAGCGTGCCTACATTTCCGGCAATGACCACAGCTGCACCGGTGACTCTCACAGAAATATTAGCGGGGTCATTAGAAATATTGACGATGTTTTGTAAAAAATTGGCACTGACACCG
This sequence comes from uncultured bacterium, assembly GCA_964390935.1. Lineage (GTDB taxonomy): Bacteria > Margulisbacteria > CAYMKA01 > CAYMKA01 > CAYMKA01 > CAYMKA01. The sequence continues at coordinate 261 of CAYMKA010000055.1, read as the reverse complement.
GCGCCAATACTGCGATTGATATCAGTCGGCGCATATAAATTAGCGGTTGCGGCATTGTAAAAATTGAAACCATAAATTCCTAAGACCGGACCGGTATAGAGGTGGTTTTGAGGAGAGACCGGGTTTTGATCGACACCAGTATAATTTTTGAAGTTGATTACAAAACTATTTGCTGAAGCGACAATCACGGTGTTTTTTAAAGTGCCAAGAGCAAAAGCCGAGGTATGGAGCAATAGGAAGAGTATGAAAAAAACATTGCAG
>CAYMKA010000054.1:0-10375 GCA_964390935.1 uncultured bacterium | reverse complement strand
AGCTGTTCAGAATTTTGCATAGCGATAGCAACTTGAGCAGCAAATAGTTCTAATAGTTTTTGATCCTGATGGGTGATTGGTTTTAAAGTTTTATTGTTATCAAGTCCTAAAACACCCAAGCATTTATTGTTATAGACCACTGGCAGCATTAAAAACTGTCTACTATTAATAGAACGTAACATTTGTAAGTAACGCTCAGGCAAATGGGTGGAGTGTGTAATGAGTACTGGTTTTTGCATCAGGGCCACATCAACGACCACGCCGTTGCCAGGTTCAAGCTTTTTACTAAATTGAGTCATTACTTTTTTACCACGATCGATTAAAAACGTAGCAGAGATGGTGTTTGTGATTTCATGAACACTGTAAAGAATCACTCGATCAAATTTTAATTTAGTTTGTATGTCACGAACGACCGTTTCAAGAATTTTTTCAAACCCAATAGTCGAGGTAATGGTTTTTGAAATTTCAAAAAGAGTTTCTAGCTGTAGTTTGTCTTCACTGATTGCTTTGGTTTGCTGTCCTAAACTCAGGTTTTGTTCTTTTAATTTTTGAAAGGCAAGGGCATGGCCGATAGCCCATCCGCAACTGCTCAAATCGTCTTCTAAATTTAAAATGTTTTTGGTTTCTATTTTTGAACCGGCATTGTCAGCAAAAAGAATGCCTACTAACTTATTTTCGTATTCGATCGGAACATAAACTTGAGGCTGGGATTCAATTCCTGCAATTTTAAAATAAGAAAATAATACATCCCGCTGCCAATTTTCTTTGGGATAAAAAAGTTTAAGACGTTTATCTTCTAGAGATTGAATTAAAATTGTTTTTTGATTTTTCAAAACCCAAGCTACCGCACCCATTTTTTGAGGTTCCCACTGAATACTTTTTGTAATGTTTAAATTTTTACCGGTGCTGGCAATCATTTGAATTTGTTGATCGATATTTAAAAAAAGCAGCATTCGTTTAAAGTGATTGCGTTTACAAAGCTGCTCTAATAAATTTTTAGTTGCTTTGGCTGTTTGATTGCCCTGAGCCACCTGGGCAGTGACCTGTAAAAAAGAAAATTCTGAACTCATATTATTTTAAAATCTTCTGGGGTAAGGCTGCCTTTTTGTCTTTTGAGAGCAGCTAACGTCAAAATGGCTTCCAATTCTTTATACCCGTTTTCAAAACGAAGACCCGTTAAAACTTGTATGTTTTCTGTAGTTAAAGGCGCAATTTGTAGATGATATTTCTTATTGATGCGAACCAATACCTGGTCAGCAATGGCCGGCAAATCAAAAAGTCGATCTTCGAGTGCGGCAAGAGTGATAACTTGTTTTGAAAGATAGGTCGCTAATTCTTTAGAAAATAAATTATTTTGTGAAAGGGAGAGTAAGGGAATAGGGCTGGCTGCAATAATTCGTTTTTGAATGTATTTTAATGAAGCTGACAATTTTTGTTGAATGCTGGTTGGCATGCGGTTGGCATCCCCCAAAAGCAGTGTGCCTTTTTGATTTAAGAACCCTCTATTAATATAAGGATTTTCTTCCTGCCAAAAATAACCCCACAAGTCTTTTTCAATTTGAGTTTCAGATTTGTTTTCAAAGCGGTAGATTTCAAATGCATCTGCTTGCTGAATTGATCTTAAGTGGATTGCCAGCGCTGCGGCTTCTGCTTCGGCACCTGGAGGGCAAACCAATAAGACAGATTCATTATCATTTAATCTTTCATTCAGATTCCATTCTCCATACTGAATCAAAAGTTCGAACTGTTCGTTCATGCTGACATTTTTTTGAGTTAATTTTTGATTTTCTAGTTGTTTGAAAGTTTGTGAAAACGGAGCGGTAATATCAGCGATCATTGGAGAAAGTTTTGATTTTTTTAAAAAATTCTCCAGTGCTATAGGCAAAGTCCCATCACTCGTTAACAGAATATCAATGGGGTTTTTAAATAAAATTTGAAAAACCTGATCTAGACTTTTAGCTTCAAAACAAAGAACTTTCTTTTGATATTCTGAGGGTAGGTCAATGGATGATTTACTGAATATTAATATAGAAGGAATAGTTGTCGTTAGGGTAGACATTGAATTGATTATATAATTAAGGCGATGACCGATTCTATAAAAGATTCCATTTTTAACCGTATCGTTGAAACGCTTGAAGAAAACAGCGGTCCTATCTTTATTTGGACGCCTCTGGGAAGTCGCTCTAAACCTCTTGCGCTAGCCATTGATTCTAAAAAACGTCATGTGGATCAAAGTTTTTTAACTGTTAATTTGAGTGAGTATGTTGATTCAGATGAAGAAAAACATTTATGGACACTGCTTAAAGGAATTTTTGATGCGCCTTCAGAATTTTACAGCTCCATCTTTTTTGACGGATTTTCGACTATCGATTCAATTATGCAGGCCTCACTTTTAGATTGGTTATCTCAAAAAAGTCCGGCACACATTCAAATTATTTTTAGTTTGAATCAACCTGTGGCTAAAACAATTGAAAAACTGCCGTACTATCAAAGAGCCACTTTTATTACTTACCCTGAAATGAAATATTATTTGCCTCGCATGTTGGAATTGATGGAAGAATTTGCTTTGCAGGCCAGTGCAGACTTTCAAAAAAATATTTCTGGGATTAGTTTTCAGAAATTAAATGAACTTTTAAATCACAATTGGACAGGAGGAGAAGCTGAGCTCGAAATGCGAGTCAGATTAGAGGTAGCTAAGGCTTCTGCTGCGGAAAATCAACTTGCGTAAAACCCACTCAGTTGTAAGATAGCCCCCCAATGAATCAGAGTCCTAAGTTTACTGCCCCCAGGGGGACACAAGATATTTTGCCTGAAGAAATTCATTACTGGCAGCACATTGAACATGCCTGTGAAAAAATTTTTGCACAGTATGGCATCAGTGAAATCAGAACTCCTATTTTTGAATCAACCGAACTTTTTGCCCGCGGTGTTGGCGATGACACTGATATTGTTTCAAAAGAAATGTATACCTTTAATGATCGTAAAAATCGCAGCATGACTTTACGTCCGGAAGGGACGGCATCGATTGTGCGTGCTTATTTGGAATCTGAAATGTCTCATCGCCCAGGACTCACTAAACTTTGGTATCGCGGACCGATGTTTCGCTACGAGCGTCCCCAAGCCGGACGGTATCGTCAATTTCATCAAATTGGCGTTGAATATTTGGGAGCTGATACCCCTTTGTGTGATGCGGAGATGATTGGTTTAACTGCACATTTATTTTCACACTTAGGGTTATCAGATATTGAAATTAAAATTAATAGCGTAGGCGATTCTGTCTGCCGCCCGGTGATTCGTGAACGCATTAAATATTTCTTAGGAAATAATTTAAAGTATTTATGTTCTGACTGTCAGACACGTTTTGAAAAAAATCCGCTGCGTATCCTTGATTGTAAAAACCCCAAGTGCCAAAGTTATTTTGCTGGGATGCCTGATCTAACTTCGACTCTGTGTCAGCCTTGTCAGGATCATTTAAATTCAGTGATGAATTATTTAACTGAAATGAAAATTGATTTTAAAGTGGATACAAGACTGGTGCGGGGGCTCGATTATTATCAGCGGACCGTGTTTGAACTGGTTTCAAATAAACTGGGGGCTCAAAATGCATTGTGTGGCGGAGGTCGCTATGACAATTTGGTTCAAGAATTGGGTGGAAACCCCACCCCGGCGGTTGGTTTTGCTTTTGGTTTAGAGCGTGCGGTTGCGATTTTAAAAGAGCAGAAACTAAAAATGCAAAATCTTTGTGATCAAAATTTGTTAATTGTGACTCTGGGTGAACCTGCTCGCCACAAAGGCATGGCCTTTGTGCATGAATTAAGACTAGAAGGCCTTTGTGCTCAAATTAATTTGGGGGCCAGTGAAAACTTAAAGAATATTATGAAGAAAGCGAATGACGGTGGTTTTCAATATGTTCTTATTATTGGCGATACCGAAATTGAGAAAAAAGCCGCCGTGTTAAAAGAAATGGAGTCAGGCAAGCAGACTCAAATTAAGTTTTCACACTTAATTCCGACGATTTTGAAACAGATCAAAAAAGTAAATTAATTCCTGGCCCCCCAACCCCCTAAAGGGGGTGTAAGAAGCAAAGTTTCCCCTTTACGCGTAGCGTACCTCTCGGTAAGGGACGGAAGGGGCCTAGGATGTTTATAATCCGCCCCTATGCTTAAACGAACTCACTATTGTGGCACGGTCACAGAAAAACTTACTGATAAAGAAGTGGTGTTAATGGGTTGGGTCAATCGTCGTCGTGACCATGGCGGCGTTATTTTTATCGATTTGCGAGACCGCACTGGATTAGTGCAAGTGTCGATAGATGAATCTTTTGATAAAGCCGTGCACCATTCGGCAGAATCGATTCGATCAGAGTTTGTGGTGGCCATCCGCGGTAAAGTTCGCCTTCGGTCAGCAGAAACTGTAAATCCCAAAATGGTAACCGGAAAAATTGAAGTGGTTGCTTTAGAGATTAAAATTTTAAATCGTGCCAAATACCCTGTGTTTGAAATTGCTGATGAAGTAGAGATTGATGAAAATATTCGTTTGCGTCATCGCTACCTCGATTTACGTCGTCCTAAAATGCAGCAAAATTTAATCCTGCGTTCTAAAATGGCTCAAGCCGCTCGAAACTACTTGGATGAAAATGGTTTTATTGAAGTGGAAACTCCCATGCTGACTCGCTCAACTCCAGAAGGAGCGCGTGACTTTCTCGTTCCGAGTCGAGTCAACCCGGGAAGTTTTTTTGCATTACCGCAATCTCCGCAACTTTTTAAACAATTATTAATGGTGTCAGGTTTTGATAAATATTTTCAAATTGTGAAATGTTTTAGAGATGAAGATTTACGCGCGGATCGTCAACCCGAATTTACCCAGATCGATATTGAGGCTTCTTTTGTAGAGGAAGAAGATATGATGAACTACACGACGGAACTGGTTAAAAAAATATTTGAAGCAGCTCAAAAACCATTTCCCAATCATATTCCCCGTATGCCCTACGCCGAAGCGATGGAGCAGTATGGCAGTGACAAGCCTGATATTCGCTTTGAAATGAAGTTTGTAGAAATTACCGATATTGCTAAACGCAGTGAATTTAAAGTTTTTAAAAATATCGCAGAGAGCGGCGGAGTCGTTAAAGGAATTTGTGTGAAGGGCGGCAGTGAAAAATTATCACGCAAAGATTTAGATGAACTGACACAATTTGTCGGTCAGTTTGGATTAAAAGGCATGGCATGGGTGAATTACAAAGGTGAAAATGATTATTCTTCTCCGATTACAAAGTTTTTTACTCCTGAATTAATTAAAGAAATGCTTGATCGATTTGGCGCTAAAGTTGGCGATTTGATTTTATTTTCGGCTGAAAAATATGACATTGTTTCTGAAGCCCTGGGCCGTCTGCGTTTAGAAGTGGCGAAACGTTTAAAGCTTTATTCCGATGATCAGTATGCATTGTTGTGGGTGACGGATTTTCCTTTGTTCGATAAAGATGAAAATGGAAATTATACTTCGAAGCACCATCCGTTTACCGCTCCTAAAGATCCTAACGATAAAGAATATAAAATTTCTAAAGCCTATGACATTGTTTTAAACGGTACCGAAATTGGCGGCGGCAGTATTCGTATTCATGACCAAAATCAACAACGTGAAGTTTTTAAAATGCTGGGCATCAGCGATGAAGAAGCTGAAAATAAATTTGGCTTTTTATTAGATGGTTTGCAATATGGCGCTCCCCCGCATGGTGGGCTGGCTTTAGGTTTAGACCGTTTAGTGATGCTATTAACAGGCAGTGAATCCATTCGTGATGTGATTGCATTTCCTAAGACACAGTCGGCTGCTTGTTTATTAACTCATGCTCCATCCCAAGTTTCACATGCTCAGTTGCAAGAACTGTTCATTGAATCGACGGCTGAGTCTGTGCTTGCTAAAAAATAATGACTTCTGCTCAAATTTCGAAGTCAGTTTTGGACATCGCTTTGCCGATACAAAATTATTTAGAAAAGGTTAAAGCGAATGTCGAAAACGAACTTTTACAAATAAACCAATTTACGGATCAAATTGGCAGTTATCTCACCAAAATGCATGGGAAATATTTTAGAGCGATGTTAACACTGCTTTCGGCGTACACTTTAAAACAAGATTTGACGAAGACGATGGTGATGGCGCAGTGTGCGGAAATGCTTCATTTGGCGTCATTAATTCATGATGATGTCTTGGATAATTCTGATTTACGTCGCGGACAAAAAACTATTCAAAATATTTGGGGCAATCATGTGGCGATTTTAGTGGGGGATTATTTGTACACTCGTACGACCCAGATGATGATTGATTTTAAGCAGCATGAAGTAATGGAAAATTTAGCCCAGATTACATTAGGATTAACCGAAGGCGAGCTTTTACAACTTTCTTTACGCAATCAGTTGCAAATTACTTTAGAACAATATTTTAAAGTTTTAAGTTTAAAGACTGCCAAATTTATGGGTTCCTGCGCTCTTTTTGGAGGTGTGCTTTTAAATTTACCTGCTGAAAAAAAACAGGCGCTACAAGACTTTGGTTATTACCTGGGAATGGCCTTTCAAATTTCGGATGATTTGATGGATTGGACTGCTCAAATTAACGAACCCCTAAAACCGGTGCAACACGATTTGATGGAAGGGACCATCTCTTTGCCTTTGCTTCTGGCTTTGCAAAAAGCCAGCGATGCTGAAAAAAATAAGTTGGAGCAGTTATTGCAAAATAAAGACAGCGCTTTAAATCCCTTGGGCCAAAAAATAGTCCATCAGTATGATGGATTAAAACAAGCTCAGACCATACTAGAAGATTTCGGTAAAAAAGCTAAAGGAATTCTGCATCGTTATGAATGGAATGGCCCGTTAACCGAAATGGTTGATTTTATTATTGGCCGTATCAAAGTTTAAATATATTAAATGGATTTTTCTTATCCATTAATTCTGGATTTAAAAAACAAACCCGTTCTTGTGGTGGGGGCGGGATTAATTGCATTTCAAAAATGCAATGCACTTTTAAAAGCAGGTGCTCAAATTACTTTGATTAGTCCCGAACTGAATCCTATTTTTAGAAAAATAAAATCAAAACTCAAATGGATTAAAAAAAAATATGACGGGCGTACCCTCGAACCATATTATTTGGTGGTAGCTGCTACGAATGACTCTGACTGTCACCGAACATTATTCGTTAAAGCCCGAAAACAAAAGAAATGGATTAATGTGGTTGATGTCCCTGAATTTTGTAATGTCATTGTGCCGGCTCAAATCCAAAAAGGAAAAATTCTTTTAAGTATTTCTACCGGAGGACAGGCCCCTGCTTTTTCGGGTTATTTAAAAAAATACTTTGAACCTTTTGTAACAAATGATCTGGTGAAGTTCGCTGAACTTTTGGCCAAATTGCGACCTCAAATTAAACGCCAAATCCATACTATAGAAGGGCGCAAAGCTTTTTGGATGCGCCTTATTACAAAAAATAACATTAAAAAGGTATCCTCTGGTAAAATTTCCCTCCTGTTAAAAGAAGTGAAACAATGGATTACCTCTGCTTCGGAATAAGTCATCACACTGCCAAAGTCGCTGTTCGCGAACGGGTTGCTTTTACTGATTCAGAAATTGAACAGGCGCTTAAACAACTCAATCATTTTCGAGAAAGGCTTATTTTATCCACTTGTAATCGCACAGAACTTTATTTAGTCACCGATGCCAATTTATCCAAGACGGATTTACTGAGAGAACTAGAGAAACTTAAACATTTGACTTTGGTTGACGATGCTCCCAGTTTTTATTTTCTGCGAGGAGCAGAAGTGATTAAACATTTAATGACAGTAGGCGCGGGCATTGATTCGATGGTTTTGGGCGAAGATCAAATTTTAACTCAATTGAAAAATGCAATGGCGCTGGCACAAGGTCAGGAGGCAGTCTCTAAAAAATTATTGCCTTTATTTCAAAAAACTCTTGAGATCGGTAAGAAAGCGCGTACTGAAACTAAAATTAATGAAAACTCTACATCTGTGCCTTCAGTGGCATTGGAACTGGCTAAACAAGTTTTTCCAACTTTATCCGGTCTACGAATTTTGATTGTAGGCGCTGGGGAAATGGCAGAGCTGACTTTGAAAATTTTAAAAAACTCTGCGGAGGCTAAGATTTTTATTGCCAACCGTACCCCCAAAAAGGCAGAAGAACTTGCTCAGCAATTTGAAGGTCAAACAGTGCCAATGGATCAGTTGGATCGAGTTCTGACGCAGGTCGACATGGTGATTACCTCTACTTCTGCTCCTCATTATCTGATTACCAAGGAAACGCTGCAAAAGTGTTCTATGCTTAAAAAGATTTTACTTTTTATTGATCTATCTGTTCCTCGTGATGTTGAACCTGGGTTGTCTAAACTAGAAAATGTCTTTGTGTATGATGTGGATGATTTACAAAAAATTGCAGATCGTAATCGTGATAAACGTAAAAAAGAGGTGGGTATGGTTGAAACGATGATTACTAAGGCTGTTTTAGAATTTACTGAAAATCAAAATCAGCGCAAAGCAGTGCCGGCGATTCAAATGTTGAGGTCCCACGTTGAGAAAATTGCTCAGGCTGAGACTGAAAAACTTTTGCAAAAATTAAATCATTTGGGTGAAAAAGAAAAAACGGAAGTAAAAACGGCAATTCATCAACTTACTCAAAAAATACTGCATGAACCCACTTTAAAACTTAAAAAACTGGCACAAGACCAAATCGTGGAACAAGTCATTCAAGATATTTTTGTTCAGAATAATAAGGAGTCCCAATAATGCACAATGAAATGACAAGCCATTTTTTGCTTTACCCCTTTGTTTTTTTAACGAGTTTGTTTTCGGCTTTTGTGGCCGTTTTGTATTTTATTGATGAATGGCGTTTAAAAAATAAAAAATTTTTAGGATCAAAATGGATTCCGCTGACATTTCTAAAGCAAGTCAGCGAGGCTTTTATCTTAGGGGCTTTTGTCATTTTAACGGTTGCGATTGGGATCACCGTGGCAAGTTATAGCAAAGTGGGTTTGACTTCTTTAGTGTTTGCTAAATTGATTGTGACTTTAATGATTTGGCTTTATTTTTTTATTTATGTGTATTTGAAATTTTTTAAAAAATTTTCTGGACGTTCTTTGATGATTTTTTCACTGATTGGTTTTGTGTTGGTTTGTTTTATGACAAGTTTTTGTATATGGGTGAAGTAGTCCGCATCGGGACCCGCGGCAGCGCACTCGCTTTATGGCAGGCGCACTGGACACAGGACCAGCTCAAACAAATAAATATTTCGAGTGAATTAAAAATTATTGAAACGTCAGGCGATCGTTTTGACTCGCCAGCGGCGCAGGGTACCGGCATTTTTGTAAAAGAAATAGAAGATCAATTATTAAAGAATCAGATTGATTTGGCCGTGCATTCGGCAAAAGATTTACCCACCGAGGTTCCGAAGGGTTTAATTTTGGCTGCTTTTTCGAAGCGTGAAAATCCAAAAGATGTGATTGTTTTTAATTCAAAATTTAAAAACCTGCCCAATAAACATAAAGAAATTCCGCTACCTCTTCATGCTCATGTTGCGACCGGCAGTGTTAGACGAAGTTCACAGCTTTTAGCCCTTCGCCCAGATTTAAAAGTCGAGCCGATTCGCGGGAATGTTCAAACGCGTTTGAGAAAGTTAGAAGAAAGTTTTGATGCAATTATATTAGCGGGTGCGGGTTTGAAGCGTTTAGATTTATTAAAAAATTATTTGCATTATGAAATTCCTGTCGATCAGATGATTCCCGCAGTGGGGCAAGGGGTGCTGGCGTTGGAGTGCAGAGCAGATGATTCTATTGTCAAAAAAATATTAGAAAAAATAAATCATCAAGAATCAGAACAAATTATTTTATCTGAAAGACTTTTCTTGCATGCCTTGCAAGGCGGATGTCGGGCACCCATTGCTTGTTATGGAGCAATAGAAAATGGACAATTTATTTTACGAGCGGCTGCCGGTTTGCCAGATGGAACTGTATTAATCAAAAAAGAACGCAGAGGAATTGTAGCCAATGCTCAAAAAACGACTCAGGATTTAGTGAATGATTTTATTGCTGCTGGAGTTTCTAAAATTTTATCTGCGGCACGTGCTATGGAAACTGCGAAATTAAGCCTGGATTAGTTTATTTAGTAGGGGCAGGCCCTGGAGATATCGATTTAATGACTCTGTAGGGCAAAGAATTAATTTCGCAGGCGGATGTTTTAATTTATGATTTTTTAGCCCCCAAAGAACTTTTGAGTTGGACAAAATTAGATTGTGAATTAATTGATGCGGGGAAGTCAGGAAAAAAACATACACTCACTCAAGATCAAATTAATGCGACGCTTTTAAAGCATGCAGATGCGGGAAAAATG